>NZ_JBQLIA010000023.1:0-46221 GCF_056034345.1 Marinococcus sp. LNSP9103-4
GGCTTCTTTTTTCTTTCGATGGCACAACAAAGGCCTCCGAAATCCATTTTCGGAGGCCTTTGTCTACAATCTGAAGCACAGGAAGCCCTGTGCTTTTCTTGTACTGAATTATGATTTGTATAATCCGGAAGCCCGTAAAGAATCCAGGAACGATTCAAATTGAGCAAGATCCATTTGCTGAGCGGAATCAGAAAGAGCAACAGCTGGATCAGGGTGTACTTCAGCCATGACTGCATCTGCACCGATAGCAAATGCTGCACGTGCTGTTGGTTCAAGCAGATCTCTTCTGCCCGTAGAGTGTGTCACATCCACCATTACTGGAAGGTGTGTTTCTTTTTTCAGAATTGGTACTGCAGAAATATCAAGGGTGTTTCTCGTTGCTTTTTCGTACGTACGGATGCCGCGTTCGCAAAGAATAATATTTTCATTCCCTTTAGCCAGAATGTATTCAGCACCTTTAATCAATTCATCGATAGTCGAAGACATGCCACGTTTCATTAAGACAGGTTTGTCTACACCGCCCACTTCTTTTAACAGTTCAAAGTTTTGGGAGTTTCTCGCACCGACTTGAATAACGTCGAGGTAATCCAGTGACATCTCTACATCCTGCGGGCTCACAATTTCGCTGATTACTACCATATCCAGTTCATCAGCTACACGGCGCAGAATTTCAAGGCCTTCTTTACCAAGTCCCTGGAAATCGTACGGGGAAGTTCTCGGCTTGAATGCCCCGCCGCGCAGAAGGCGAATGCCCTGGCTTTTCATGAATTTAGCTACTTCATATACCTGTTCGTAGCTTTCTACGGAACAAGGACCTGCAACAAGACGCTGAGAACCGTCTCCGATTTTCTCGCCCTTCAGGTCAACAATTGTATCTTCAGGCTTTTTCTTCCGGGATACCAGCAGTTCTTTACGATTATCGTCCTCCTGAAGCTCAAGCCCTGCCTGGAAGATTTGTTTGAAAATATGCTGAACCGTAGAAGTGTAGAAAGGCCCTTCGTTATGTTCTGCAATATGATCAAGCATATGGCGCTCACGTACCGGATCGAACCGCTTCTGTCCAGACTTGCTTTTTACGTCCCCGATTTCCCGGACCAGGCGTCCACGTTCATTAATCAGTTCCAATAGCTTTACGTTCACATCATCCAATTGTTCTCTCAGGGCATCTAACTGTTCGTTACTCATACTCTCCACTCCTTCAGTCAATTACTTATCTTTTCGATTACGCCCCATTATAAACGAAGAATTCTGTTCTGTCAGCCCTTTTTTCTTTATTTCTTAAACGCTTTTAAGTGTTAAAGTATTTTTACCTTTAGAATAAGCTTTACGTCTATATTTAATTAAAAAAACATATTAAAAACCGCTGCGTTTGACGCAACGGCCTTAACTTTTACGTATTATTGCTGTTATTTTCTGTTGAATCTTTATGCAGATCGCGTACATCTTTTTTTACATCTTCTGCCGCTGCTTCTTCACTTTCATCAATACGTTCATTAAGTTCTTTGGCCAGCTCTTCAGCAGACTTTTCCTCGTTTTCTCCCGAGCTTCCTTTCACTCTTTCATATAAATGAGAAGACTGGGCAGAAACATTTTTGGCCAGCTCGCTGGACTTATCTTTAGCACGATTTGCCCAATCACTGCCTTTTTCGTACGCCTCGGAAGTTAATCCGCTTGATTTCTGTTTTACTGACTGGGTGCCTTCAGAAAGATCCTGGCGCCATTCTTCCCCGGACTTTGGAGTAAGAAGCAGCGCTGTTGACGCCCCTACAATACTTCCTATAATCGTGCCAATAATAAAGTCTTTTGTGTTGTATGAAGCCATTCTTTATCGTCCCCTTTTATTTTGTCCGTTTTTTCCAGCGGGCATACAAATCAATAAAGGCATTCCCCCACTGAATCACCTGGGTGACCTGCTCTGATTGTTTTGAAGAATAATTGGAAACGGAATCGGCTACACGGCGGAATGAGTGGTTAACATTGTCCACCGATTCCCCGACATTTTGCAGCGACCCTACAAAACCATTAATACTTTCTGTTTTAGTCTGCACGTCTTCCATAATAGTATTAGAACGGTTAAGCATAGCCTCTGATTCCCTGGTAATGCCCTGTACCTGCTGCTCTACTTGTTCCATTGTATTCCCTACGCGCTCCATCATTGTGGTAGCTGTCTTCAGCGTTTTCACGAGGAAAATAATTAGAACGGCAAAAGCGATCGCTGCAATCAGCGCGCTTATGTATCCTAAAATAGCCATATCACAATACACCTCCTGTCGCCATTTTACCACTATTTGTTTGGTTTGAAACTCCATTCTTCATAGAGGTTCTTTCTATCCCACTGTTCCCTTTCCTGGTAAAAAGTATGCCTCTTGGATGAAAAAACAATCACCTGGATGCCGGTTTATCCTCTTTTTTGATAGTAATACCAAAAAAACGGAAAGCTTTTGCTTCCCGTCCTTTCAATTTTACTGTTTGGAGGATTCAAGGTGAGCTTCATAGGCACTTTGAAACTTTTGAATGTCTCCGGCTCCCATAAATAAAAGCACAGCATCATTATGCGTTTCAAGCACCTGGATACCGTCCTCCTGAATTATTCTTGCTCCAGGAATACGCTGCTTTAAATCATCTATGCTTAAGCTTCCATCCTTTTCCCTGGCTGAGCCGAAAATATCGCAAAGGTAAACGTAGTCTGCCATCTGCAAACTGTCTGCGAAATCATCAAGAAAAGCCTTGGTTCTTGAAAACGTATGCGGCTGAAAAACAGCTGCTACCGAACGGCTAGGGTACTTTTGTTTCGCTGACTCAATGGTGGCACGGATCTCCGTAGGGTGATGGGCATAATCATCAATCAACACCTGAGACCCGGAGATTTTTTCTGTAAACCGGCGTTTTACCCCGCTGAAAGAAGCCAGCTGTTCACGGATAATAGAAGCGGGCACTTCTTCATAGTGGCAGATGGCAATAACGGCGAGCGCGTTTAAAATATGATGATTGCCATAGCCCGGAATAGTAAACCTGCCAAAACGGTCCCCGCGGATTTGTACATCAAAGCTGGTGCCGTTTTCGTCTACTAATATGTTTTCTGCATTAAAGTCATGCTTTCCTTCAATACCGTAATAAACAATTGGTACCGGAGCGTGCAGCTTTTGAAGATGCTCATCGTCACCGCAGGCCACAATACCCTTTTTTACTTTTTGAGCCATTTCATTAAATGCCTGCACGACATCGTCCACATCAGAAAAGTAGTCCGGGTGATCAAAATCAATATTTGTCATGATGGCGTAATCAGGTACATAGTTTAAAAAATGACGACGGTATTCACAGGCTTCAAACGTAAAAAAGCGGCTGTTTTCCATACCCTTTCCTGTGCCGTCACCAATCAAGTATGAGGTCGGCTTATACGCCTCGAGCACATGGGCTAAAAGACCGGTGGTGGTCGTTTTGCCGTGAGAGCCTGCCACTGCTATCGATGTAAAATTCTGAAGAAATTCTCCTAAAAACTGAGGGTATGAATGAACTTCCAGTCCTGACTGTTTTGCCTTTTTCACTTCTTCGTGTGTATCACCATAAGCTGCTGAAGCAACTACTGTCTGGCCTTCCTGGATGTTATCAGCCTGAAAAGGAAGAATAGAGATATTTTTCTTTTCAAGAGGCTGCTGGGTAAAAAACGTTTTTTCAACATCTGAGCCCTGTACAGTGTGATTCATATCGTGCAGAATCTGGGCAAGAGCACTCATACCGGATCCTTTAATTCCAATAAAATGATAATTAGACATATTGTCTTCCTCCGTTCTTTCAAAAAACCTTGCCGCCGAAACGCACAGGTGAAAGAGATCGTTTTTCATGGTGTGTATCATATGTAAACATACTTGTCTTATTATAGCAAAAACCTTTAGTTCCTCCAATGGAACGACTTGAATTGGGCAGAAAAGCCTGAATCCCGTCTTCGTTTCAGGTTAAAAACTAACAGACGGGAGCGCAAACTGCAGCCAGGAGGCCCCTTTTTCTTTATGCCATCTAATGTGTTCTTCCCTTTGGTAAGCTTTTTCCGCCTCAAGCATAAGTGCCTGAAAACCTTCGGCATCAACCCGAAGCGGTACTGCCTGTCCCAGACGGGTGTCCTCAAAGCCTACACGTGCTGTCCGAACAAGCCAGATGGAGGATACAGCCGGCTCCAAAGCAGCGTCCTGCTGCACCCGGTTTGAAAATTCCTGCCTCCCTACTGCCCTAACCCAGTAGTTTTTTTCATTCAATTCCACCGGCATCCAGGAAGCTGTTAACAGCAGACCCCCGAGCTGGAGATCCATGCGGGTCCTCTCAGTCAGCGTCTGCTTTAAGAACATATCAAATAAATGCGTTCCGATGATAGTCACATAGTCATATGAAAACCATTCCTCAAACAGCATGTCCCACGGTTTCTTTTCCACCTGGTCCACCGCGATCCCGGTCTGTTCGGCAAAAAGATGCTTGGCACGCACCTTTTCACGCAGGTTCGTATTTTCTTCTTTCCAGGCTTTAAATGCTGCAAGCAGGCTTTCGAGGCACCGGTCCGCTTCCGCCTGCCGGCGCTGTCGATGCCTTTGTATATCCGAACGCACGGCCAAGAACTCCTTTCCGGGAAAATTAATACTCTACGAACTCCATTCGATTATTAGGGCGGTATTTCCGCCCCGCTTTAGCTTCATGTTTTCCATTTAGCAATACATTGTCTCCCGTAAAACCGATATGGATTTTTAATAAACTGCTGCCAATACCATAAATATCAACAGGAACGTCTTTTGCTTCATATTCCTCAATACGGGCCGCGTTGAAACCACCACTTACCATTATTTTAACATGCTGAAATCCTTCTTCGTCCAACACTCTACGTAAGGCAAAAATCAGTTCGGGATTGGCGCCGGTAGGATTAAAAGAGCCAAGCACCTCCGGATGCCGGCAGAAATATTGATCCACCATACTGCCTGACGTATCAAGACGCACTGTCTGGAGCTCCCTGCCGAATTCCCTGGCAACCTTCAAAGAGTCGGTAATAACATCATTATTGTAATCCACCAGTGCTACGAGTTCATCTTCAGGGAATGTTTCTTTGTACGCGCGTGTCGCCTGAATAATGTCTCCCTCGAAGAGCTGGAGAAGGGCGTGCGGCATCGTGCCCATTCCCTTTTTGCCCCACCATTCACTCATCGCGTGAGTCGCCTGAGCCTTGGAGCCTCCAATAAAAGCACTGTACCCATCTCCTGCCTGCTGCGTGAAATGATCATCCCGGTCTCCCATAAAAATTACGGGCTTTTTTCTTCCGGAAATTTTTGCCGCATTCACGACATTAAAGACATTTGTAGCAACAGATGTACGCCTCGCAAGTATACCGTCGATCAGGCCTTCAAGGAAGCCGAAATCCTGGTACTTTCCTTCCACGGTCATTACCGTTTCATACGGTTCGATTTTGTTGCCGTCTTCAAGGGCATGAATAACAAGTTCTCCCGGATTGGAGGAGAAGGTTTTCACTAAAGCCACCGCTTCATCCACTCCGCATAAAACGGCGTGATCCTTTTGAAAAAACTGCATCAGCACACGTTCTTCCGGCTTGTATTTTTCTGCGATTTTTTTGGTCTTCAAAAAGTATACTGCGGAGAACCAGCCTTCCTTTACCCGTTCGTCGAATTTAAAGGTTTCGTTTGTTAATCGTTTTTGTTTTCCTTGCAGTTTGAGTTCAATTTCTTTCATAACAGCTGCTCCTTAACCTATGTATCAGAATAAGAGCCCGTGATTTTCCACGGGCTGCTTGTTTTTATTCTATTTATCATATAAAACCTTCCACGGGAAAGCAAGCCTATACCGACTGTTCCCACTCCTGCCGGGTTACTAATACATTCCTCGGCTTGCTTCCTCTCGCCTCTGAAACAATACCGCGGTTTTCCATCGTATCGATCAGCTTGGCCGCGCGATTATACCCTAAAGAAAAACGGCGCTGCAGCTGGGAGGCGGAAGCCTGCTTCTGATCAATAACGAATTCACACGCATTATCATAGAGGGGATCCTGATGCTCTTCTTTTTCGAGGTGCTTCTGCAGCTCCTCTTTTTGGAACTGATAAACAGGCTTTTTCTGTTCTTTTACAAAGTCTGTCACGGCATCTATTTCTTCATCTGTTACAAATGTTCCCTGGACACGGGTTGGTTTGGATGCTCCGTTCGGATAGAAAAGCATGTCGCCCTTGCCAATTAACCGCTCAGCGCCTCCCCCGTCCAAAATAGTCCGTGAGTCGACCTGGGAGGAGACAGAAAATGCTATTCTCGTTGGAATGTTTGCTTTAATAAGACCTGTAATGACGTCTACTGATGGACGCTGTGTCGCCACAAGCAGGTGCATGCCGCAGGCTCTTGCTTTCTGCGCAATACGGCAGATCGCATCCTCCACATCCTGGGGCGACACCATCATCAGGTCTGCCAGTTCATCAATTACAATGACAAGGTACGGCATTTTATCGGCATAGCGCCCCTGTTTTTCCATGCGCTCGTTATATTTTTTCATATCGCGCACGCCTTCGCTGGCCAGCCGCTCGTAGCGGTCTTCCATTTCCTGGACCGCCCATTTCAACGCTCCCGTGGCTTCCTTGGCATCGTTTATTACCGGTGTAATAAGGTGAGGAACCTCCCGGTACGAAGCAAGCTCCACCATTTTAGGATCGATCAGCATCCATTTGCACTCTTCCGGAGAAGATTTATACAACAAACTCAACAGAATGGAGTTGATGCAGACACTCTTTCCTGACCCTGTAGCACCTGCAATCAACCCGTGCGGCATGTTTTGCAGATCAGCTATGACAGGGTTGCCGCCGATGTCGAGACCCATGGCTACTGAGAGCGGCGATTGATGATTTTTAAATACATCCCGGCGGAGAATTTCCCGTAAAAATACCGGTGCAGATGTCGGATTGGGCACTTCAATACCAATAGCATTCTTTCCCGGGATAGGGGCTTCCATTCTTAAATCCTTCGCCGCGAGCGCCATTTTAATATCATCTGTCAGGTTAGTCACTTTTGTCACTTTTACTCCCGGCGCCGGCTGGACTTCAAACCTTGTCACCGACGGTCCTTTTGTAATCTGGGAAACCTTTGCATCCACATGAAAGTTTTTCAACGTAGTTTCAAGCTGTTCTTTCTGCTCTTCAAGCTCACTCTCGTCCTCATCTTCTTTTTTAGGAGGAATATTGAGCAGCTGAAGTGATGGCAGCTGGTATCCATTTTGTTTTGACTGCTGCTGAACAGAACGCTTATCTTTAGGATACATCATGACATTAAAAGGGGTAGATGTGGACGTCCGTTTGCTGCCATTTTGTTTTTTCGCCGGTGCTTCCGGCTTTTCTTTCACTGATGAAGGCGAAGGAGTTTTCAGCTCTGTTTTCGGTTCCTTTTTATTCACGGGCAGTTCGCTTTTTTCCGGTGCTGGCACAGGCTTGTTTTCTACTGCTGCCGGTTTTATTTCCTGCGCGTCTTCTGTGACAGACTCCGGAGGACTTTCTTCTTTCCAATGGATGGAGGCCGTCTGAGGAGCCTGCTCTTGTTCCGGCACCTCTTCTTCGACGGGGTCTTTACCTGCTTCTTCCTCCGGTACTATTTCAAACGAAGTGCCTGAGGGAAACAGCTCAGAGTCTTTTTTTTCTTCTGACTCAGGTTCGTTCTCCGATATACTGTTCTCTGCTTCCTGGCTTTTTGTTTCCGAGTCCCATTTCCCGCTTCTCTGTGCCCTGCTGATTTCCATAAAGCGGTCGGTATCTTCCTGCAGAATGGAAGGTGCCTTCCGCTTTCGTCCCGCTTCTTTCTCTTCGACCTGCTTCGTTACGGAGGAAGGCCTTCTGTCTCCCGCGCGGATTGAATTCAGGAAAGCGATATCCTCCCGAATCTGTTCCTGCACAGATGTTTCCTTTCTGTTTTCCGCCTCCGGATCTCTTAAATTACCCGGATGCAGGTCGGCCTGCTGATATCCAAATATAGGGGAAGGGATACTGCCTGCTTCAAAGTTTTTTCCCCGAAAATAGCCGGACTCCTCTGTTCCGGCCTTTTTTTCTCCTCTGGACTCAGAACGTTTAGAGTTTTTTCCGCTGCGTTCCTGTTCGGTTTCCCCGCGGTCGTGTCCAGCTGTGCGCGATTCAGCAGAGGCTCCCGAGAGCTTTGCTACGCTCGGCCGGTCAGGGGCTCGGGCGCTGCTTTTTTGTTGTTGTGCTTCCTCATAGCTTTTAGGATAAACGTTAAACATTTTCACCGGCTCAGATTCCTGATACGTCATTCTCGCTATGTATGGAGGAGGATCCTCTCCGGAGCGCTTTATACGATTTTCACGGTTGCTGTCCTCTGGCTGTTCTTCATCGTTAAAAAGAAAATGCTGCATTCTTTTCATCCATTGTTGAAAGGATGACGGCATTTTCAACCCCTCCTTTTCTTACCGGGCCTTTTTGAGTTTAATTTTCTGTACCTGCACAAGAAAAACCCCTAGCACGACTAGCGGTTTTTCATTCACTTACTACACGGAGGCCGAAACCGGGCGTTCGTGATACTGCTTATAAAAGTCCTGGCCTGTTTCATACGCATCACCGAGAACGAGGATACCTTTTTCCGTCTGCTTTTCCGGCAGGGCAAGCTCAGACACCGAGCAGATCATGCCAGTAGAAGTCACACCGCGCAGCTTCGATTTTTTTATTTTCATTCCTGACGGCATCACTGCCCCCGGTACTGCTACAGCCACCTTTTGGCCTTTATCCACATTCGGGGCCCCGCAGACAATCTGAAGCGTGTCCTCTCCTGTATCCACCTGGCAGACGCTCAATTTATCTGCGTCCGGATGCTGTTTTTTCTCGTTTACATAGCCCACCACAAATTCGGACTGGGCCGGCACCTCAAGCGAAATATCTATATTGTTTTCTTTCAGGGCTTTATTAATGAGCTGGATATGACCTGCATCCGCTGCTATTCTGCCTGTTCCTTTAATTTCTCCGTAGGAGGAGGCATTAAAAATATGATAGCCTGCTGTTTCTTTCGTTGTAGCATGGGTGAGCACGGCCACATCTCCGTGTTTTACCGTTTCACGCTGCTTTGAGTTTATTGGTTTTAATGAGATGAGAAGTACATCCCCGATTCCTTTGGGATTATAAAAAATATTCATTCGTTGTGGCTCCTTTTCGCTAACTTAACTTTTATTGTATCACAGCTTGAACGCTCCCGCGAATCAGGTTTTAGGGCGTTTTTTAGCTAAAATAAAGATCGGTTCGAATTCTCCGTTTTCATACATAAACGGAAGAGCCGTAATCGGTACCCGGCCATCATTAAAAAAGCGGAAAGCCATCTGCCCGAGTACATCGTAGCCGTTATCGTTTGTGATATCTGCAATAATAAAGACGTCGTTATGGGGAACTGCTACTGCCATATCCCCCTGCACATCTTCAGCCACACTCTGCAGTAGAGCTTCGTTTAATATGCGGCTTGCGTCATAGCCGTCATTTGTATTAATAAAATAAAACGTGTTTCCTGCAACCGTATCTTTTTTCATCGGAACTTCCAGCTTTTTTAAATTGCTCTGGGCAGCCCGGCGGATACTTTCCGTTTCCATTTGTTCGGCTTCGAGCGTTTCCTGTTCGATCAATGAATACGCTTCTCCCATATCAAGGGCGTAAAAAATTCTTGTTTCCGCTGTATGGTCGTCCCATACGAGCTCCTTCCCGTCCTTCGTCTCGGTTGGAAAAGAAGTCGAACGTATTACTGGATAAATATATTGTTCCTGACCGGAAATGGAAACATCACGTTCCATGGCACGAAATGAGGTATCGATATAATGCACAACCTCCTCCACGGCCTTTTCTCCTTCACGTTCATATTTTGCTGCCCATTTGCTTAAATCCAGATCAACTCCGGTTTTCAGCTGCTTGTGCTCGACCCGCAGGGAGCTTTGTTCATCATCATATTTAAACGTACGGGAATTGTCGTCTTTCAGTCGTTCCCGCAGTATGCGCTGTAGCTTTCGTACTTCCATTCTTAACCGCTCCTCTTGAACATTCTTAATTCCATCGTAACATGTGCAAAGGTGTACTCCCACATTCGTGCTTACTGTCAAAAAAAGACTGTCCCTTTTTTAGGGACAGCCCTTTTCAACCTTATGAATCAGCGTTGACTTTTTCCAGTGATTCATTCAGAAAATGCTGTACTTCTTCCGGTGTCTTCCGCTGCTTGCTTACAAAGCGGTGCACTTCTTCCCCGTTATGAAAAGCAAGAAAACTCGGTATGCCCATCACTCCATAATCAATGCACACATCCATAAGCTCGTCACGGTCCGCTTTGTAGAACGTAAACTGATCATACTGCTGTTCGATTTCCGGCATCGCCGGGTCAATATACGTGCAATCCGGACACCAGCCGGCGGAGAACATAATCACTGTATTGCCATTATCAATAGCTTGATTGAAAGATTCCTGGGTAGTTAAATTTTCCATTGTTTTGCCTCCTTTAAATTAATGCATACAGAAAAGGTCATCCTTCCCGTATCTTCATATCCCCCATTCTAATCCAATTTCGTTTGCGCATCCACTCTGACAAACCGAGACTGATTAACGCGGGGGCAGCGATATGAAGCAGCAGGACTGCACCGAGCACTTCAAAAGAAAACCCCATCGTCTGGAAAGTCATAATCTGGCCTACCAGACCACTCGTGCCCATGCCTGCACCTGCTGCATTATTTTCCATCATAAAGACCATTGTGGAAAAAGGGGCAACGGCCATACCGGCAAGGGTCGGCGGAATCAAAATGAGCGGCCGCCTCACAACGTTTGGAACCTGAAGCATCGATGTACCAATGCCCAGCGCGGCAAGGCCGGAAAATTTATTCTCCCGAAAGCTGCTGGCTGCAAAACCAACCATTTGTGCTGCACACCCAACAGTAGCTGCTCCTGCTGCAATACCGTTCAAATCAAGAATAATGGCAATAGCGGCGCTTGAAATCGGCGCTGTCAGGGCAAGACCCATCAATCCGGCAACTAAAATGCCCATAATAAGCGGCTGTCGTTCCGTGGCCCATACGATCACATCTCCAAACCCTGTCATAAACGACTGAATACCGGGGCCGAGAAGCTGAGCTATTCCATAGCCGGCAATAATCGTCACAAGCGGCGTTACTATAATGTCCAGACGTGTTTCTTTAGATATCAGCTTACCCAGCTCCACGGAAACGAGAGCTGCGATAAAAGCTCCTGCCGGTCCCCCGAGCTCCGCTCCGGCTGCACCCGTAGCTACTGCGGAAAAAACAACCAGCGGCGGTGCCTGCAGGCCATATGCCACCGCTACACCGATCGCCGGCCCCATTAATGAAATCGCAAGCGCACCCATGTTTTCAAAAAAAGTAATACCGAGCTGCTGACCGATAGTCTGAATGATTAAACCAATAATTAAAGACGCAAACAAGCCAAGCGCCATGTAGCTCAAAGCTGTAACTCCATATGTCTTTACACTTAAATTTACACCCTTTTTCAAAAAAAATGAACGCATCCACTCTCTCCTTTTCTTTTATTCCATTGTACCCATATTTTAATTTAATGAAAAGGCGCCGTTTAAAACCGGCGCCCCGTTTGATATATCCACTGGCCATAAAGCAGAGAGACTATATGATGAAATAATGCAGTACGGTCCACCTGGCCAGCGGTTAAGATGCCTACAGCACCTTCATTTTGATGGACATTTTCCAACTGTGTATAGTGGTCCACTGCCGTTTTTAATTCCACTCCATTGTGAACCATAACAGCAATACGTTCCGGAAGCAGTACACGAGCCCCGCCCGCCGTCCATACAGCAGTTCCATCCGTGAGTGCTCCCCAGCTGCACAAATATATATCCTTTCCTTCGGGCTGAACGCCGCCTTCAAGACCTATACCGATATCAGCATATTTTTGTGCGTGCCATGCCCGGTTTACAGCGCCTTCTCTTGTTTCCTGATCAGAAAATGGCTGGTCATTTACTCCTGAAACAGCAGACATGCCCGCCACAGAAAAGTCCGGACTCAATACCTGGCGGACAGCCGCCAACTTTACAGCATTTTCTGAACCCACCATTACTTTTCTCAACTTCAGACTCCTTTATGAATCATATCGAGCGCCTGTTGGTCCGTAGTTCGTACAAGCTTCGTCAGCAGTTCCTTTGCTGCAGCATAATCATCCACATGCAGCAGTGAAGCAGACGTGTGAATATAGCGGGAGCATACACCGATAACGGCAGATGGAATACCTTCATTGGCCATATGCACACGGCCGGCGTCTGTCCCTCCCTGGGAAATAAAGTACTGGTAGGGAATACTGTTACTTTCTGCTGTGTCGAGAACAAAGTCCCTCATGCCGCGGTGAGTAATCATCGTCTGGTCAAATATGCGCAGCAGCGCACCTTTACCCAGCTGTCCGAAGGCATCCTTCCCACCTGTGGAGTCATTCGCCGGACTTGCATCCAGCGCGTAAAAAATATCCGGCTGAATCATTTGGGCAGCCGTCTGCCCTCCACGCAGTCCTACTTCCTCCTGCACTGTAGCACCTGCATACAGCGTGTTCGGAAGGTTTTCATCCTGGACTTCTTTCATCAGTTCGAGTGCCAGTCCAACCCCGTACCGATTGTCCCAGGCCTTCGCCATAATTTTTTTCTCATCCGCCATTGGAGTGAATGGACACACCGGAGATATTGGCATTCCCGGGCGCACGCCCAGCTCTTCTGCATGCTCACGGCTGTCGGCCCCAATATCAATAAACATTTTATTTAACGGCATAGGCTTTTCACGCTGCTCCGGTTCAAGCAGGTGTGGAGGTGTGGAGCCGATCACCCCCGGCACGCTGCCTTCCTCTGTATAAATCTGCACACGCTGTGCCAGCAGAACCTGGCTCCACCAGCCGCCAAGCGTCTGAAACCGGATCATTCCGTTTTCGTCAATGGATTTGACCATAAAACCAACTTCATCCATGTGACCGGCTACCATAACCTTCGGTCCTTTCTGGTCGCTGCGCTTTACTCCAAACAAACTGCCGAGCCGGTCCTGCACGATTTCGTCACTTACCGGTTCAAGCTCTTTTTTCATATATGTACGAATCTTATGTTCAAATCCCGGGACCGCCGGTGTCTCTGTTAGATACTTAAACATGTCGAGTGTTTCCTGCTTCATAAGATACCCCTTTCGATTATCAGGCTTTGCCTAATTTTCATTTTATCGGACGAGTCACGTTTTTACCACTATTGAAAACGGGTATGTATTTGGATATACGCAATATTTGCGGTATACTGGTTAAATAAGAAATGGAAAGGCAGGGACATAATAATGAGTACAAAGAATATTCTTATTGGAGTAGGTCTTGGTGTTGCTTTGGGGATTTTGGTTAAGCAGTTCACAAAGAAAGATGAGATTTCTCCGGAAAAAGCGCTGAAGACAGTAAAAGAAAACGTGCAGGATCACCTCCCAGTTAACGGCTCCTGGATTCATATGACGCCGGAAACGTACAAAAAAGACGACCTGGAATACAAGGTTTACCGCGGCGGCCTTTCGAGCACCAATCAGGGTGAGACCCGTCAATTAGACTTTATTGTAGATGCTGAAACTGGCACTATTTTGGAACTAAGCTCTTAACTCAACATAGCCCCCGGCCCTTTTAAAGGGCCGGGGGCTTTTAATTTCCGCCTGAACAAAAAAGAGAGGCCGCATTGCTGGCGGCCTCTCTTTTATATTAGTTACGATGCTTCTTTTTTCTCTTTGGAGTCCTTGTAATCCTGCACTTCGTTTTTCGACTGCTCCAGCGGCTTCTTCAAAATAGCCAGCATAATCATCGTCACGAGCGATCCGATCAGAATAGCCAGGAAGTATAGGAAGACCCCACCACCCTGTACAGCGTTCAGGAAGAACACGAGGAAACCTCCGTGCGGCGCAAGCAGTTCTACGTTGAACAGCATCGCCAGACCGCCTGCTACTGCAGAACCGGTAATAATGGAAGGAATAACACGAAGCGGATCCGCTGCTGCAAATGGAATAGCACCTTCAGTAATGAAGAACGACCCAAGGGCATAGTTTGTATACCCAGCTGAACGCTGCTCTTTTGGAAAACGGTTCTTAAAGAACGTAACCGCAAGTGCGATACCAAGAGGCGGCACCATTCCGCCAGCCATTACAGCTGCGTGCGGGGCGTAAATCCCCTGTCCAATTAAGGCTACACCGACGGTAAAGGCCGCTTTGTTGAACGGTCCACCCATATCGATTGCCATCATGCCGCCAAGCAGAATACCAAGGAGCACCAGGTTGCTTGTACCAAGACCGGTGATCCAGTCCTGGAGAGCAGTGTTAAGAAATGCGATTGGCGTAATAAACACGTAGTACATCAGGAGACCGGTTATCAGGATATTAATAACTGGATAGAACAAAATCGTTTTAATACCATCGAGTACCTGTGGAAGCCCTGCCATTGCTTTTTTCACGCCGAGAGCGACATAGCCGCCGAGGAAACCGGCAATAATACCGCCAAGGAAACCAGCTGTTGCATCTTCAGACCCCGGAATACCCTGTGTGGCCATAAAGCCACCGACCATTGCCGGCATGAAACCAGGACGATCTGCGATGCTCATACCGATAAAGCCGGCAAGTACTGCTACGAACAATCCAAAGGCATACTGTCCGCCTATCGCGTTCAAGGCCTGGGCAAATCCATTAAACTGGTCACTTTCCGGATCTGCTGAGTTAATTCCCCAGAAGAATGAAATAGCGATAAGAATCCCGCCGCCGATAACAAATGGCAGCATGTTCGAAACCCCGTTCATCAAGTGGCGGTAAATAGCATTACCAACTGCTTTTGCTCCGCCACCGCCGCCGCCGGCAGAAGCCGGTTCTTCATCCGACGAAGAGCTTCTTCCGGAGTCCCGGTATTTCGAAAATTCCCCATTTACGGCCTGGTTAATTAACTGTTCCGGTTTACGGATTCCGTCCGTAACTTTCGTGGATAAAAGCGGTTTGCCATCAAAGCGTTCCATTTCAATTTTCGTATCGGAAGCTACGATAATCGCTTCCGCATTTGCGATTTCTTCAGAGGTAAGACGGTTTTTAACCCCACCGGAACCGTTTGTTTCCACTTTAATGGAGACACCGAGCTCTTTTGCCTTGTCCTTAAGTGCGTCTGCTGCCATATACGTGTGAGCGATACCAGTCGGGCAGCCGGTCACTGCAAGAATTCTCGGCGTACTGCTGTCTCCGGCAGCCTGAGCTGAAGAAGCTTCTGATTCTTCTTCCTCATCGCTTCCAAGCTTGTCTCTTTCTTTTGCATCCACAGCCGCCATGATTTCGTCTTCAGATTCTGCATTCAGCAGATCCTGTCGGAAGTTTTCATCCATTAACAGCGTAGACAAACGGGACAGTGTAGTTAAATGTGCTTCGTTCGCCCCTTCTGTCGCTGCAATCATGAAAAACAGATGTGCCGGCTGGCCGTCCAGTGATTCGTAATCCGCGCCTGCCTGTGAACGTCCGAATGCGATGGCCGGCGTATCCACAGCACTTGTTTTTGCGTGAGGAATGGCGATGCCTTCACCAATGCCGGTAGAGCTCTCTGATTCTCTTTTTTCAATTGCTTCTTTAAAAGCATGCCGGTCATTTAAACGGCCGGCAGTGTCAAGCTTGTTTACCAGTTCATCAATCACTCCGGCTTTGTCTGTCGAAGAGAGAGACAAAAGCACGGTATCTCTTTTTAATAGATCAGTAATTTTCATTCTGCTCACCCCTCTAAGCTTGATTAGTTTCTTCGCTCTCCAGCGAACGAATCGTTATTTTTTGACTTAGTTCTTCTACTTCTTCTTTCGTACAGAATGTTTCAGAAAACGCTGTAGCACTTCCGGAGGCTACTGCTTTGTTAAGCACCTGATCCGGAGTTAGACGTTCCGTGATTCCGGCAGCGAAGCCAGCCACCAGGGAGTCTCCTGCCCCAACGGAGTTCACGGCTTTCTGTTTTGGCACGGAAGCATGGAGAGTCTGGGATTTATTAATATATACAGCACCTTCTCCTGCCATCGATATAACGACATGCTCAATATCAAAATCCTCCAGAAGCTTTCGGCCATACACCGCAGCATCTTCCACGCTGTTTACTTCAACTTCGTACAATTCTGCCAGTTCAAGATGATTCGGCTTAACGAAATAAGGCCGGCCTTTCAACGCCTCGCCGAGCGCTTCTCCGCTCGTGTCCAAGTATACCCGGACTCCTTTGTTTTTCACCCGTTCCATCATATCCAGATAAATGGTGTGAGGAAGAGAAGAAGGAACGCTTCCCGCGAGTATTAATTCGTCTTCCTCCGTAAGCACATCCAGCTTCTGGTATAGCGCTTCCACATCCTCTTGTGTGACACCCGGGGAAGCGCCATTAATTTCTGACTCCTGACCGCCTCGGATTTTCACGTTAATTCTTGTGTCCTCTTCCACCTGTACAAAATCCGTTTGGATCTTTTCTTTTTCCAGGCTTTCTTCAATATACCGACCGGTAAAACCGCCTACAAAACCGAGCGCAGTGGACTGCTGTCCAAGTCTTTGCAGCACTCTTGAGACGTTAATACCTTTGCCGCCTGGATATTTCAAATCATTTTTCGAACGGTGGATGCTCCCTGGAATGAACTCTTCCAGCTCTATTACATAATCGATCGCCGGGTTCAGCGTTACTGTGTATATCATGTACTCACGACCTTCACATCTGTGTATTTCTTCAAGTTTGTCCGTTCATCGTCCCGCAGTCTGTCCGACGTAATAACTTCCGCTAAAGCGAGTTCACCAATGTTTGCAAACGTGATAGAACCAACCTTCGAATGATCCGCCAGCACATAGCTCCTTTCCGCAAGGTCGAGCGCTGTCCGCTTAACCACTGCTTCATCCGGATCCGGGGTTGTATACCCGTGAACGGGATGAACGCCGTTAATGCCGAGAAAGCAGGCATCAAAACAAAATTCCCTCAATGCCTCTATAGCTTTAATTCCTACCAGTGCCCCTGTTCCCTGCTTGCCTTTACCTCCGATGACATACGTTTCAATGCCTCTTTCAAGCAAAAGCGGTACATGGGGGATGCCATTGGTCACTACGACAAGATCCCGGTCCGCCAAATAAGGAATCATCTCCAGGGTCG
Organism: Marinococcus sp. LNSP9103-4; assembly: GCF_056034345.1. NCBI lineage: Bacteria > Bacillati > Bacillota > Bacilli > Caryophanales > Bacillaceae > Marinococcus > Marinococcus sp. LNSP9103-4. The sequence continues at coordinate 17,145 of NZ_JBQLIA010000023.1, forward strand.
TCGTTCCGGCGTCTAAAAAAAGGCATTCTCCAGGTTCAAGCAGGGATGCTGCAGCTTCTGCAATCTTTTTCTTTTCCCATTGGTTTACGCTGCTCTTTTCTGCGATAGTTGGTTCATTCCGGCGGTGCCTTGAGAGAGAAGCTCCTCCGTGGATACGTTTAATCTGCTCATCAGATTCCAGTTTGGATAAATCTCTTCGAACCGTTGCTTCTGAAGCACCTGTTAATTCCACCAGTTCATGAATGGAGGCAGTATCTTTAGTTTTTAAAATCTCGATGATTGTTTCCCTGCGCTCCGTGTGAAGCATCCTCTTCTCTCTCCCTTCCGGCTCCGCCGTATAAGCAACAGGCATCTGCGAAAGCTGTGATCGTTTTCTGCGTCTGCTTGTTTGATTAACTTCATTGTACACGCTTACTTAATCATAATCAATCAATTTTATTCAAAAACAATCAATTATTTTTGTTTTTTGATTGAAAATGACATTTTCACCCTTTGAAACCTTCACATATTTTCAAACGAAAAAAGCACGCCTCTTTTTTCAGAGACGTGCTTGAAGGTTTACAAATGTTATCCGCTTCCATTCAGCTTTTCCCGGGTCACTGCTTCGATTACCTCTCCCGATGGATTAAACTTTAAAGCGCGGTACAGTTCATCGTGGTAGAACGTAAACCATGCCTGGCGCTGACAGCCCCAGTTCATGTAGTGCTCTTTCATGTACACGGAGTCCATCGGATAGTCATCATAAGCTGTCACCCAGAGAACATTCTGATGGGCATGCGTGGGCATATTGTCAGCCATGTGAATCAGCGTGCTGCTTTCATCTTCAATCAGGATAATGCTCGTTCCGGCGCTGTGTCCGCCTGTATGAACCATCCTTATATTTTCGGTAAGCTGCAGCTCTGACTCAAACGTCTCCACCTGGTGGGCCACCGGCTTCCAGTTTTTTTCCCAATACGTGTTCTCTGAACGGATGTTTGGATTTTTCATTTCCTCCCATTCCGTTTCCGAGACATGAATGACCGCATTTCGAAATACCGGAACGCTCTGCCCCTGTTCTTCCCGGGCAAGCCCCGAGGCATGGTCAAAATGCATATGCGTCATCAGTACAGCGTCAATATCCGAGGCGTAAAGATTCATTCTTCTCAGGCTCTGCTCGACATTTGATTCTTCCGTTACGCCGTAGTTACGCTGCTGCTTTTTGCTGAGCCGGCCGTTGCCAAGGCCTGCGTCGACCAGTATGTTTCTGCCCTCTCCCTGAATAAGCAGCGGGTCGGTAGGCATCGGCACCTGATTGTTATCATTCACCGGGTACTTTTTGGACCACAGGGGTTTTGGCACCACCCCGAACACGGCGCCCCCATCCATGTTGGTTACTCCGCCTTCAAGCCATGTAATTGTATAATTACCTATGGTTAACTGATTCATGACAGCAGTGCCTCCTTTTCATAAAAGAAAGCGCCTATCGAACACATTACGGTCTCACCGCTTCTGTAAAGTAAATAGGCTCTCCCTTCGCGTAAAACTTCTCTTCATATTCTGTCATCACGTTTCCTTCGGCTTCTTCACTTTCATGGAGGTTAAGACGCACTTTCCTCAGGGCAAAACCAAAGGTGGAAAGAGAAGAAAGGGAGTATTCAAACAGCCCCTGATTGTCAGTTTTCATCTGGACTGTGCCCCCGGGCACCAGGATCTGCTTATACAGCTCCAGAAAATCAGGGTGAGTCAGCCGCCGTTTTTCATGGCGCTTTTTCGGCCAGGGGTCGGTAAAGTTAATATAAATAGCTGCCACCGAGGAAGGCTCAAAGTAATCCATTACATGGCGAACATCCCCGTGAATGAACGCAAGATTCGCCGGCTGCTTGAATAAAGCACGCTGCACCCCTGTTGCAAGAACACTTTCATACATTTCCATCCCGATAAAATTAATCTCCGGATGCTTGATACTGTTGTCGCTTAAGTATTTCCCTTTGCCCGTACCTACTTCTAAATGAATAGGCTGCTCGTTTCCAAATCTTTTTTGCCAGTCTTTATTCACCTGTTCCGCTGTTGTGACCACCAGTTCCGGGTGTTCCTGTAAAAACTCGTGAGCCCACGGCTTATGACGGAGTCTCATCGTACTTTTCCCTCTTTCTTCATATAATAACTATATATTTAACATATAAAATCCGCTGAAAACGCAGTGACGTTCCAGCGGATTTTTATATTTGCAATGAGTCCCGGTCCAACACAGCTTCAAGCTGTTCTTTATAAAACTCTGCTTCTTTTATCCGGTTCGTAAGTATTGCCTGCTGGGCGTGGTCAAGCAGGTGGCTGATAATCTGCCAGCGCATCCGCCTTTGTAAATGGGGGGTTAAAGGAAGACCGTATCCCTGAAGCCAGTCGTCCCATTCCTCTTTTGGAATGTATTCATACAGGATAAGGGCCAGGTCGAGCGCCGGGTCGCTGACGGTGGCATTGTCCCAGTCCACTAAATACAAATCTCCGTTGGCATCAAACATCCAATTATTATGGTTCATATCACCGTGACAGACCACGAGACGGGGAGGCTGGACTTCACCCGATGTCCCTGCAAGTTCTTCGAGAGCCGCTGCCATTGAAGTTGTAATATACGGAAGCTGCTCCTGCTGCTCTCTTAATACAGCGATTGTCGCTTCCGGCGTGCGGGCATGGTTTCCTATTCTCTTAAACATATCCAGCAGTTCGCTCGACGAATGAATTTTGGATAGCAGCTGAGCCACACGTGTATTATCCATATCGCCGCCTGTTAATTCGCGGCCGTCAACCCAGCGCTGAGCGGTAATTACGTCACCGTTAGCCTGGCGCTTTGTCCAAAGCAGTTTAGGCACTATTCCTTCTGCCGAAAGCACAGCAAGAAATGGAGAAGAATTTCTTTTCAGAAATAACACTTGTTCCCCGGCACGCGCGAGGTACGCTTCTCCTGAAGAGCCACCGGCTGGTTCAATCGTCCATCCGTCTCCCATCAGCAGTTCCAATACTTTCACCTTCGATCTATCATAGTGGTCTGAATATTTCATAGCCGATCCTTTTTAACAATATTTTATTCCCATGCTTGTCTTATTTTATTTAATTGTATGTATAAAATACCCTCTATGAAATGATCTCCTCTACTTCTCGTGCGGGTAAAAGTGTTTCTGTTTACGTTTTTAATTTTACAGCGAATCGTTCTTAATAATAGCAAACATTGAATTTATAAGTCAATCGACCAAAATACTTGTGACCGACCTCTCAGATGCTCTTCTTCCGAATATCTTCTATTTAATCCCGCTTCGTAACTTCCCCTTTTTTTCCATCATTCAGAGTGGTATAGTAATTCCGTTCATTATTACATGACAACTGCTTATCTGAAGGAGGACGTTACTATGTCAGACCGCTCATTCGGTAATGGCCGGCTGCTGATTACCTGCCCGGACCAGCCGGGGATTGTAGCCGCTATATCTGATTTCCTGCACCAGCATGGTGCTAATATTATTCATTCTGCCCAGCATACAAATGATCCAGAGGGCGGACGTTTTTTTATGAGAATCGTCTTCTCCATTTCTCCGTATCCGGACAAATTTTACCAGGTAAAAGAAGAGTTTCTTCCTATCGCTGAACATTTTGGCATGGAATGGTCTTTAGAGCGCGAAGACCGCAAAAAAAGTGTTGCGATTTTCATCTCCAAAGAAGACCACTGTTTAACAGAATTATTGTGGAGATGGCGTTCCGGAGAACTTCCTATTCACATCAGCTGCGTTATCAGTAACCATACGACGCTGAAAAATGTGGTCGAAAGCTATGAAATTCCTTTTTATCACATTCCCATAGAGAAAAACGCTAAGCCCGAAGCAGAAAATAAAATACTACGTACACTTGAGAAGTATCCGATTGATTTCCTTGTCCTGGCCCGTTACATGCAAATACTGTCGCCGGATTTTGTCGCTCACTACCCGGCAAAAATAATTAATATTCATCACTCATTTCTTCCCGCCTTTATCGGAGCGAATCCTTACAGGCAGGCTTTCGAGCGTGGCGTAAAGCTAATAGGGGCTACTGCCCATTACGTGACCAACGATCTGGATGAAGGGCCGATTATTGAACAGGACGTACTTCGGGTTAATCACCAGTACAATGCCAACGATTTAAAAATTACCGGGCGCAATGCTGAAAAAATTGCGCTGGCAAGAGCCGTTACCTGGCATGCAGAAGACCGCGTTATTGTCGATGACAATAAAACGATTGTTTTTCGATAGCCCCTTCTTATTCGTCATACTCGCCCGGAGAGTAGATTTCGCTCCGGAGTACAGAAACGGTCGCAGTCTGCTCCATCAGCGCTTCAGCAGAAAACAGCTGCCGGTTTTTCACCGGAGATGGATTGGTGATGCGCTTTTCCATCCATCGTTTGTACTCACGTTTGTCTGCTGTATGAGCATATAAAATTTCACGATTATCAATGATCGAAGCGGGAGAAACAACCGTCGCCTGAGCGGGGAAGGTGGTCCCCGCTTGTTTTAATACGGCTTCCACTACATTCATTGTTCTTTTCAAGGCAAGCACCGGGCTGACAAAGGTATGCTGGTTCTGGTTCACATACTCCTTCCAGAATCTGCTGTCTGCCGGCTCAAATACACTATACATTGTGCCTTCTAAAATGTGTATAACGTCTATTCCGACAGGACCGATGATTGTAATAGCGCCCTCCATGGTGGTCTGCTTTGTATGGAATACTGGATAATACATAACAAAATACGTATCGGGGAGCTCCCGGAGCAGGGTGCGCAGGCGATAGTCATATTTCAATTTCGGATCCATCATCGAAATTTCGGAAATGGTGGAGGAAGCCCATTCCAATTGGATCAAAAACCAGTTATCGTAAAAAATATCCTTCAGTTCCTCGAGCGTTTTTCCTTTAAAAAACAAATAGGCATCCTTCTCGTTTATTTCCACCTCTTCTTCATTTTCATGCTTCCACCACTTTAAGCGGTTCACTGCTTTTCCCATTCGGTTGTTTTTCTCCAGCGGATCCTCCTCCGGTGCCTTTGGGGCCGATTTGTTTGCGATCATCCAATCTGTTTTCATTCGCTTCCAGTATGCCTGCTTCGCTGATAAAAATTCCGCATTTTGATGTAGAAAATGATGTTCATAACGCGAAGCGTAATCTTTCATTTTTATTAATTGAGCCATTCAACTCTCCCTTCTCCCCGTCGCAGCATTTTCACGGCATTTGCGCAAAAAAACTGCGGAACTCCGCTTTTATTATAATATCGTCATCGTCTGAGTATTATTCACGTTAAAGGAATAAATTACCTGCCAATGGAGCCAAAAAGGCAACAATAACAGCGCTGACTGTCATGGCTACCGAACTGACAGCTCCTTCTGTTTCACTGTTTTCAAGCGACTTGGCTGTTCCTATTGCATGAGCGGCACTGCCCATACCTATTCCTTTAGCGACCGGGTCCGTCACGCCAATTACCTCCATCACCCTCGCGTGAACAACTACCCCGCCAATGCCCGCTACCATAACAAACATTGCCGCTAAAGGTGCATCACCACCGAGTGTCGTTGTGATATCCATTGCTACCGGTGTCGTGACCGACTTAGGCAGTACCGCTGCCACCCATTCTTTTGACGCGCCAGCTGCCGCTGTAAACACAAGCCCGGAAACAATACCTATAACTGCTCCTGTCCCGATGCCGCTGAGAATTGGGAGCAGATACCTTTTTAACAGGTGCCTTTGTTGATAAAGCGGACAGGCAAGCGCCACTACTGCCGGCCCAAGCAGTGATTCTATCCACTGGCCTCCGTTCATGTAGACACTGTACGGAATTCTAGAAACCAATAAGAACAATATGATAACAATAGTACCGGTAACGATTGGAAGCATCAGTGGAACAGGAAACCACCGGTACGTCCTTTTAGAAGCAGCGTACACTGCTATCGTTCCCGCAATGGCCGCTGCTGCTGTCCACCATTCACTCACGAGACCTCTCTCCTTTTTTCAATAAATACTGTGTCACCCACGAGCCTGTTCCCATCACAAGAAGCGTACTGATAAACACAGCGGCTACCAGTCCGGCTCCAAGCAGCGAAAACAGCTCTCCATGCACCACCAGCCCGGCAGTCACCGGCAAAAAAAGCAGGGGCATATTCCCAAGCAGCAGTCCGGACCCATCCTGAAGCCACTTTGGAGTAGCTGCCGTAAAAACAAAAGCCGCAAGCAAAAGCAGCATGCCAATAATACTTCCGGGGATCGGAAGCTGCAGCACATCCTGGACCCAGGTGCCCATCCAGTAAAATACATATAAAACTACTATGTGAATTACAATTCTAACTAAACGCATATGGTCCCCTCTTTTACTAAGTCAATTCCGCCCAATGTACTGTTTCATATTTTACACTCCGTCCTGGATGAATGCGATAAAGGTGAAGGTGAGCAGCCTCGAAAAATATAGTTTCCGGAAGCGGCACCGCCGGCCATGCGAATTCGAGTTCTTTAATCCGCTTTTTGGCCAGGGTCATATGAGGACGATACGGACGCTGTCCGGTCTTCATTCCCATACCATTCAATTGAGTTTTCCATTCTTTATATAAAGAAAACAGGCCCTCTTCTGCCTCTACCCTTGTATATAAAACGTTCTCCCGCCCTTTTGGACCGAAGGAATCCACGCCATTGAGACTGAGTCCGGGCTGGCACGGTAATTTCACTTCATTCATCTTTTTTTCAATGGTGCCCACCTCTTCCGGGGAAAGCTGTCCAAAAAAGTGGAGCGTAATGTGAAAATCCTGGGGATGTACCCACTGCTTAAAAGGCAGATCGTTTTTTACCTGGGAACTCCAATTTCCCCATACGGATCTCGCCTTCTCTGGAACCGGCAGGCCAAGAAAATAATGATTATCCATTGATTTCTCTCCCTTCCTTGCATCAAAGCTGTTATGAACGAATAAGCGCTGTAAATGTGTTAGAATATACGAATGAATGATAGGAAAAGGATGTGTAACAATCATGCGTGTAGCAAATAATATGTCAGAACTAGTCGGCGATACGCCTTTAGTTAAATTAAACCGTCTTCCGGATACCGGAGGAGCAGACGTATACTTGAAGCTTGAATTTCAAAACCCGAGCGGAAGCGTGAAGGACCGGGCCGCAAAAAATATGCTGAAGCAGGCCGAAGAAGAAGGAAAAATCAACGAAAATACTACTATTATAGAACCGACTTCAGGAAATACCGGTATTGGCCTTGCTATGAACGCCGCTGCGCGGGGCTACCGGGCAATACTGGTTATGCCGGACACGATGTCCCAGGAAAGAATTAACCTGTTGAAGGCTTACGGGGCAGAAGTAGAACTCACGCCGGGTGATAAGAAAATGCCCGGGGCCATTGCCCGTGCTCATGAGCTCGTAGAGACAATTGCTGACAGCTTCATGCCTATGCAGTTTGAAAACGAAGCCAACTCGGATGCCCACCGGGAAAGTACAGCACTTGAAATTGAAGAAGCGATGAAAGAAATCGGCAAACCGCTGGCTGGCTTCATTGCCGCATCCGGTACGGGAGGCACTGTAACAGGAACCGGGGAAAAATTAAAAGAGCTGTACCCCGACGTTCAAATTCACGTCGTGGAACCATTTGGCTCTCCGGTTCTTTCCGGCGGAAAGCCCGGGCCCCATAAGCTTGTCGGCACCAGTCCAGGGTTTATACCGCCAATTTTGAATCAGGATATATATGACCACATTTACAAAATTACCGATGAAGATGCCTATAAAACTACAAGGGCTCTCGCCGGCCAGGAAGGTATTTTGGTCGGCCCCTCTTCAGGTGCTGCCTGCTTTGCTGCCATGGAAACAGCCAAACAGATGTCACCGGATCAGGTTGTCGTTGCCATTGCCTGCGATACCGGCGAACGGTATTTATCCACTGACCTTTTCCGATTCGATGACTAAAATATCTTTACTCAAGGCGCCTTTACACAAAAAGGTGTCTTTTTTTTACATAATTTTTACATTTGTCTTTCTGTGAAATAAAGCAGGCGGTTTTCTCGATCGTTCTGCTTTTTGAAGATCAATAGCGTACAATCCTGCATATTATTTGTCATTTCATTCGCTTTTTATTTTCATTCGCAGATGAATGGAGCAGTTTTTTGACAAAAATTTTGCGATATATAAATAAATAGTATAAACTATTAATTACAGGGACGCTTACAAAATATTTTGAATACTCTCATCTTACCCGCTGCTGAGTTTCTTTTCAGAAAGTTTTACAGAGCAGCTGACGCAGAAACAGTCGAAGCCATCAAATATAATTCCTACTTACGTGCGCAGTCCCGGGCATGTCTTCAAGTGCCATAAATTCATTGGCTAAGGAGTGGTTTTTTGAGAACGTCCACCGACCGAATGATAACCCGTATTAAGTCTATCTATCTCTATATTAAAAAGAGAGGAACGGTGACCACCGGGGAATTGGTTGACGAATTCGGAATTACACAGCGCACTATTCAGCGTGACCTGAACGTGCTCGAATACAATGAATTGGTCAGCAGCCCTTCAAGAGGGGCCTGGACGACGACTGCCCGAAAAGTAAAAGCTTCCTGAAATGATTATATCTGTGCCTGGCGCCGGAATTAAATTTCCGGCGCTTTTTCACGTATCAAAAAGCCCCCGCATTCTTCCGGCTGCTTCAGTGAAAAGGCGCTCCTTCTGCTCTAATTCTTCTTTTTTCGATACGTCAGGGGCGACAATAATTTCTTCTTTATCTATACCCTGCACAGTCCTCGCTGCCTTCTCCCACGAGCATGTATGAATCGCTCTAACGCCGCATGCAGCCGCTCCAAATGAAGCAAGACGCTCCTGTTCAGAACTCACCTGCACCCTGCACTGAAAAACATCTGCCACTGTCTGGCAAAAAGCTCTGCTTTTAGTGCCGCCGCCAACAAGAAAGAGCGTCGAGGAAGTGATCCCGGCCTGAACAAAGGTCTGCTTTAAAGAAAAAGCCAGACCTTCAAGCACCGACCTGGCCATATGTATCTGCGTCACCTGACCATCGATGCCGATAAATGCGCCCCTGGCTTTCTCATCAATTACCGGATTTCTTTCACCATTTAAATACGGGATAAACAAGAGCCGACCGGGCACAGAAACCGGTTCGGCCATCAGCTTTTCAAAGGCTTCGAAGTTGCCTCCGCACCACGTATGCACCGCCCATTGATGAACATTTCCCATGTTAAGCAGAGGCATGATTTTAATAAACCGGCCATGCTGAGGCGCAGCCAGATAAAATACACTGCCTTCTTCTGCTACGGCCGGCGTATCGGCAGGGACCGCCGTCCAGCCTGTTGTTCCTGCGTACGCGTAGCCCTGGTCATTACCCGCATGAGCACTGGCAGCAAGAGTCACCGCGCCTCCGTCCCCGAGGCCGCAGTAAACAGGGGTTCCAGCTGGTATGCCCGTCTGACTGGCAGCTTCCTTTAATACATAGCCTGCTGTTTCTTCGGGCTCCAGAAGAAGGGGAAGCTGGCTTCGGGAAATTCCGCTTCCTTCCCACAGCTTTTCTTCCCAAGCTCTTGTATGTATGTTCATCATTCCTGTCACAGTGCCGTTTACCGGATCGCAGACTGATGATCCCGTTAAATGGTAAATTAAATAATCCTTAGAACCAAAGAGTACCTGGTCCCACCGCTCTGGGGCTTCGTCCGCCAGCCACTTCATTAGAGGAGTGGTCGCTTTCCAGTCGTTTCCTGTAAACGCCGTCACAACGTCCGGAGGCAAATGCCTCTTTGTTAGTCCCCTGCTTCCTCTGGTATCAGAATAAAGAACCGCCGTTTCTGCTCTTCCATCTTTAAAAGGGATAAAGTTCTCCATCTGTCCCGTGCACACGACTCCATCAACGTCCAGGTTAATCCCCTTACTCTTCAGAGTACTGCATGCTTTTCTAAAGCTCTGCCACCAATCTGAGGGCTTCTGTTCGTAATTCCCTCCGTCGGTATATGTTTGGACAGGCTCTGATGCACTGCCTTCCACCTGGCCTCCGCAGTCCAGGACCATTACTTTTAAAGACGTCGTTCCCAGATCTGCACTCAGCAGTCTACAGCTCATCACTGCCCGCTCCCTCTGATTTTTCGCCGACGCTGTCCCGAAGCAGCTGAATTTCATCATCATTTAACTCCCGGTACTCTCCCGGCAGTAGATCCTCGTCGAGCGACAGCTGTCCGAATGATTCTCTTTTTAAATAAACGACTTCATTGCCTACTGCCTCAAACATCCGTTTCACCTGGTGAAATTTCCCTTCGGTTACTTCCACATACACTTCCCGGTGGGTATCGGGCACTCTTCGCAGAACGGCAGGCTTACAAACATAGCCGTCATCAAGCTTTACACCCTTTTTGAAATGTTCAATATTCTTTTCTTCTATCGGCTGCTCGAGTACCGCCCGGTATATTTTTACCACCCCATGCTTCGGTGACGTAAGAAAATGGTTAAGCTTGCCGTCGTTAGTCAGCAGAAGCAATCCTTCGGTGTCAATATCAAGCCTGCCCACTGGAAAAGGTTCTCTTACCGCGTCTTCCTGTTCCAGAATATCCAGAACCGTATCATGAACGCTGTCTTCTGTGGCGCTGATGACCCCTGCAGGCTTATGCATTAGAAAATAAACAAATTCGGTGTAGTGAATGTCCTCACCGAATACGCTGACCCGCTGCTCTTCAGGATCCACCTGGACCGCCCCGTTGTTCACCGGCGCCCCGTCGACAAAAACGCCCCCTTTTTTCAGCATTTTTTTTACTTCCTTGCGGGTCCCATAGCCTAGTTCCGCCAGTAATTTATCCATTCTCATGCCGATCACCTCTTTCCATCTGTTCGAGAATTCCTGCAGCAAATCCTCCGTGCGAGCCGTTCATGTGAGCTTCAATAACTCCGGCCGGAATCTGACGGAGAACAGCCTTTTGGACTGTTTGTGATACATTCTGCTCCTGCAGCCGTTTTTCAAGATTCACTATCATCCGCAGCGTCTCTTCCACCGCTGCCTTATTTGCCGTTTCCACCTCCTGCTCGCTTCCCTCTATGACTGTGAATGCATCCCCGAGACAGCTTTGGAGATATTTTCGGTCACTGCTTCTGGAGCTGTTAACGACAAAGACATTTTCTTCACTGCCGGCCGTGGCTCTTTCAGCGTGCCCTGCGAATTTGGCTGCGGCCTTACGTACATGGGCAGGCACTTCCACCTGCTCTGTGTAAAGCGACGTTGCCGGGATATATATAACAGTTCCCTCAGCCAGATACGGGCCGTGCCAGTAGATAAAATCTTTAATTCCATCCGGGGGCAGTGCTAAAAATATATAGGGATAACGGGGAAGCTCCAGTTCATCCACCCGTGAAATCTGCTTTGTTGTTTCTCTCATCCAGGCCTTTTCCCCGCCCCGGTACATCACAGAGACAGATAAAGGCTCACTTTTCACTGCTACAAGCTTCGCCAGTCTCCCGGCTCCCACTACTAACATTTTTGTTCCTCCAATACATTTCGATGAGTTTCCTTTAACACCTCAAAGCAGGTGCCCGTCCTCCAGTCTGAAAAAGAGACGTTGCTGTTAACAACGTCTCTTTACATTATGCGGAAGTTGGTTTATTGATCCCCTGATTCTGTACCCGGGCAAGCCGGTTGTTATTTCTGGAGATGTTTGCCAAAAGCCCAAGCATCGCCAGCGTTATCAACAAAGAGGAGCCTCCGTAGCTCAGAAGTGGAAATGGAAGGCCGGTAATCGGCATCATGCCCGCTACGGCTCCAGCATTAATAACAGCCTGGCTGAGAAGCTGAAAAACAATACCAAAAGCGAGAAGAGTGCCAAATTGTCCTTTAGCATTAAGCCCGATTTTTATGCCCCGCCAGGCGATAACACCCAACAGACCTACTACAAGCAGAACCCCGAAAATCCCGAGCTCTTCGGCAATGATAGGAATAATAAAGTCTGTGTGCGCCTCGGGAAGATAATTCATTTTTTGCACACTCTCTCCCAGTCCCACACCGAACAGCCCGCCATGGGCAATCGCAATGTAGCCCTGAATCAGCTGATAACTCCCTCCGCCTACAGCATCTGCATTCGCAAATGGGTCCATAAAGGATACCAGCCGGGCCAGGCGGTACGGTTCTGTCAGCGCAATATAAGCAAATAAAGCTGCAGCCACTCCTCCGAGCATAAACATATGCCGAAACTTTGCTCCTGATAAAAAGACAATTACAATTGTTGTCATCATCAGGGCCGCGGCTGTCCCGACGTCAGGCTGCATCACAATAAATCCAAGCAGCACAGCGACAACGACAAGCGGAGGCATGACCCCTTTCATAAACGAGTCAATATACTTTTGTTTCTGGGAATAAACCTGAGCCAGATAAATAATCAAACTCAATTTTACAAATTCCGCGGGCTGAATGTTTATCGGGCCAAAGCCGATCCAGCTTTTCGCCCCATTTACTTCATTACCTATTACAAGTACGAGCATAAGTAAAAAAATGGATAATCCTATCAATAAAGGCGTTGTTTTTTTCCACTTTTCATAAGGCACATGCATCATGAAAGCAAACACACCTACTCCTATAATAAAAAACATTATCTGCCGCTTAAGAAAAAAGGCCGCATCATCATAAGCCCTCATTCCGAGCGGAAAGCTTGCGCTGTACACCATAATGATGCCAAACAGTGTTAAGAGCGCGACCGCACCGATCAAGAGCCAGTCGTAATCTTTATATCTCCACGTTTTCATGTTTCACCTCTAATGCCGCGCTGTTTTTGGGCGGCTTGATGCGTTTGTCTCATTTCCATAAAGTGTATTAATTATATCACCATACCTGCCTGAACAAAAGATTAGAAAGCAGCAGTTTTATCTATGCCGAAAAGCGTTTTCCAAGTACTTTTTCCGCCAGGCCGCTTTTCATGGCAAGGGCCATAAACAGCACACCGCCGACAACAACACTGATGATTTCCACCATAAATAAATCCACCCAGCCGCTTCCTGCAAATAAAACTTCCATGCCGTTTCTTGTAATTAAGACGCCAACGCCCATTACTGCAGATAGCAGAACTACTGTACCTGCCCGGCGCGAGACGCCTCCGAAATGAAAACCGGTAAACTTCGCAATCGCCCAGGCGTTAAATATTACTCCACATGTAAATCCAATAATCGTGCTGTAAATTCCACCGACCGGTCCAAGAAGCAAAAGAAGTACATACGCACTGATAATTTTCACCAGTAAACCGAGCAGCAGGGAGGCAATGGCATATTTCTGGCGGTTGATTCCCTGCAGCACTGCTGCACTCACCGAGAAAAGGGAGAAAACGATCGCCGCATACGCATAATGCTGCAGCACGTAGCTGCCTATTTCCAGTGACTCTGTTCCAAACAGTACGCCAAATGTCGGCCTTGCAAGCAGCGACAGTCCAACCGCGGCAGGCACCGATAAAAACAAAATCACCTGGTACGTCTGCGTAATCTGGCGCTGAAGCAGATCCTGGTCATTGCCTGTAAAGGATTTTGTGATGGTTGGGATAAGGGTGATTGACATTGCGGTGGCTATTGCTACCGGTATGAGAATCAGCTTATGTGAAGACCCTGCGAACGCTCCGTAGGCGGTCTGAATCTGCCCGGACGTCCAATCACCGGTCTGCTCCAACGCCCGGGTAAAGGTGAACATGTCCACCATCTGAAACAGTGGAATGGCCAGTCCGACGAGGGACAACGGCAGAGCGTACCGGATAAGTTCACTGTACATGCTTGTTAACGGAAGATCACTCGACACCGTGCTTCCAGCCTGTTCCCGCTGCAAAAAGCGCTGTCTTTTTTTCCAGTAAAAAATCAGTACGGCCATGCTGGCCAGCCCACCGACAAACGCACCGAAGGTGGCAAAGCCAATAGCTGTTCCAAGATTTCCATCGACAGCATACAGAATAAACAAAGCCATAGCCAAAATGAATACGATACGCACCACCTGCTCTATAACCTGGGAAACCGCTGTCGGCCCCATCGACTGGTGGCCCTGAAAAAACCCCCTCATGATTGCCATCGTTGGAATTATCATTAAAGCAAAGCTGACCATGCGGATCGTAAATACAATATCATCTGACGTAAAAGCTTCACTTGAATCAAATGATATTAAATTTACGATAAGCGGAGCACCGAAAAATAAAATAAGGAACGCGGCAATCCCGGTCAGAGTCATAAAAAAAAGACCCGACTTAAACAACCTTCGGCCTGTTTCAAAATCCCCCATCGCATTATATTTGGATACAAACTTTGACATAGCCATTGGTATCCCAAGCGTAGCTACACTAAGCATTAATGTGTACGGCTGGTAGCCGTATTGATAAAGCGCGATCCCCTGCTGGCCAACCATAGCTGCGAAAGGAAATATGTAAATCATTCCTAAAAATTTTGAAATAAACGTCGCTATGCTTAAAAGAAGCGTTCCCCGCAAAAATTTTGAATCAGACATTCTTATGTTCAGCTCCATCGTGTAATCGTCTTTTGCTTTCTATGCGAATTTTACCATACTATTTTCCATTCTGGCGTCCATTTACCTGAAAATTAATACCGGAGGCAAAAGAAAGCGCCCGTTCTGGATAAACGGGCGTGCTTTTTATTATACGTCACTTAATCCTTTAATATAAAACGTTCGCTTTCGAGGACCGTCAAATTCACAAAAATAGATGCCCTGCCATGTCCCCAGCACGAGCTCTCCCTGCTCTACAATGATCGTCTGCTGCGTCCCCACCGTACTTGCTTTTAAGTGTGAAGCAGAGTTTCCCTCGGCATGCCGGTATTTTTCATGCTCCCAGGGATACACTTCATCGAGCCGCATGAGCATATCACGCTGGACGTTTGGATCAGCGTTTTCATTTACAGTAATTCCGGCCGTCGTATGCGGGGAATAGACGATCACCGCCCCGTGGTCGAGCCCCTCCTCCTTCACATACGTACGGATCTTCTCGGTAACATCTATCATCTCTGCATGTTCATTTGTAGATAGCTCAAGCTTTCGCAGCATTGGAGCCGCCTCCTTTATCCTTGTGTAAAAATAAATTTTCTCTTATGATACAATACAGCTATTATAACCGATTACGAAGCATTTTAATCTTCATGAGCTATGCTTCGCACTCGTAAGGAGAGAATGAATAAATGACGAACGTCATTGTTATCGGCGGCGGCCCTGCAGGATTAATGGCCTCGGTTGCTGCCGCAGAGCACGGCGCCGATGTTACATTAATAGATAAGGGATCCAAGCTTGGAAGAAAGCTCGCCATTTCCGGCGGCGGCCGCTGCAACGTCACGAACCGCATGGAACGAAAAGAGCTGATCGAACACATTCCCGGTAACGGCAAATTTATGCACAGCCCGTTTTCCATCTTTGATAATGAAAATATTATCCGCTTTTTCGAAAATCTTGGTATCGACCTGAAGGAAGAAGACATGGGCCGAATGTTTCCTATTAACGATAAAGCTATTACTGTCGTAAATACGCTGCTTGACGAAATGGAACGGCTCGGGGTCCAGACACGAACCAATACCAAAGTCGCTTCCATCGATTACGGCGATACCCAGGTCCAGGGGCTTTATTTAGAGGACGGCACCTACCTTCAGGCTGACCGTGTTATTATTGCCTCCGGAGGCAAGTCCGTGCCCAAAACCGGTTCCACTGGGGATGGCTATCCCTGGGCGGAGGCGGCCGGGCATACAATTACGGAGCTGTATCCGACGGAGGTGCCTATTACTTCTCCCGCCGCTTATATACAGGACCGCACGCTTCAGGGAATTTCGCTTTCCGGCGTTGCCCTTACTGTTTACCGGCCGGGCGGCAAAGCTATTAAAACCCATACCGGTGACATGATTTTCACCCATTTTGGTGTTTCCGGACCAATCGGACTGAGATGCAGCCAGTATGTGGTGAAAGCCTTAAAAAAATACAAAGCTGATCAGATAGAGCTCAGCCTTTCCCTATATCCCGAGGAAAATCATGAATCCATGTTTCAGCGCCTTGTCTCGCTGAAAAAAACTCATGAAGCAAAAACGGTTAAAAATGCCCTGAAGGGTCTTACCACGGAACGACTGCTGATGTTTTTCCTGCAGGAAGCAGGCATTTCCAGCACCATGATCATCGGTGAGGCAGCGAATAAAAAACTGCGTGCCCTTGCTCTCTTTTTTACCGATTTTCGTTTTCCGGCAGATGGAACGCTTTCCATCGAAGAAGCATTTGTAACCGGCGGCGGGGTGTCCATCAAAGAAGTGTTTCCAAAACGGCTTGAATCCAGGCTGAAAAGCGGATTATTTTTCTGCGGGGAAATTTTAGACATTCACGGCTACACTGGCGGCTTTAACATCACCTGTGCCTTCTCCACCGGCTATACCGCTGGAAAATCGGCATCCGAGCAGCTAACTGCGCAATCCGAAACGCCTCCTTCCTATTCAAAAAGCTGACCGCTCATGCGGCCAGCTTTTTTTAATTAGCTACAATGTTTACAAGCTTCCCTGGAATGGCAATGACTTTTCGCACTGTCTTCCCTTCAAGCTCCTGCACAATCTTTTCCTGTTCCATGGCCGTTGATTCAAGGTCCTTCTCATCAGCATCTCTTGGGACAACTGCTTTTGCCCGGAGCTTCCCGTTAACCTGAATGATTATTTCAACTTCCTCTTCAATAAGCATTTGCTCATCGTGTACTGGCCAGCTGCTTCGTGAAATCGAACGCTCTTCCCCGAGACGGCTCCACAGCTCTTCGGACAGGTGAGGAGCGATAGCGCTCAACAGCTGCAGAAACCCTTTTAATTCCTGTTTCGGCAGCGTCTCCTGCTTGTTCGCTTCGTTGACAAAGACCATCAGCTGACTGATACCGGTATTAAACCGCAGTTCAGTGAATTCTTCGGTGACCTTTTTCACCGTCTGATGATACGTACGTGCAAACGATTCCGATGCTTCCTCCTCCCGAATCTCCGGACGGATAGAGCCTTCGTCGGTTACAATTAAGCGCCAGACCCGGTCCAGGAAACGTCTCGCTCCGTCCAGGCCGCTGTTGGACCAGGCAATTGAAGCGTCAAGCGGGCCCATGAACATTTCATACAACCGCAGCGTATCTGCCCCGTGGGTACGAATAATTTCATCCGGGTTCACGACATTCCCTTTTGATTTACTCATTTTTTCATTGTTTTCCCCGAGAATCATTCCCTGGTTGTACAGCCGCTGGAACGGCTCTTTTGTAGGTACTACTCCGATATCATATAAAAACTTGTGCCAAAACCGTGCGTACAGCAGATGAAGCACTGCGTGTTCCGCGCCGCCGATATATAAATCAACCGGCAGCCATTTCTCAAGCGCTTCTTTGGAAGCAAGCTCTTCATCGTTATCCGGATCAGCAAAACGCAGGAAGTACCAGCAGCTGCCGGCCCACTGCGGCATAGTGTTTGTTTCCCGGCGTCCCTTCATGCCTGTTTCCGGGTCAGTGACCTCCAGCCATTCCGTATTGGTGGCAAGCGGCGATTCGCCGGTGCCTGAAGGACGGAACTCATCCATTTCCGGAAGCTCGAGCGGCAGTTCTTCTTTCGGAAGCGTCGTCATCGAACCGTCCTCCCAGTGAATAACCGGAATCGGCTCTCCCCAGTACCGTTGGCGGCTGAAGAGCCAGTCACGCAGACGGTAGGTTGTTTTTTTTCGGCCAATATCTTTTTCTTCAAGCCATTCGAGCATTTTTCCAATAGCTTCGTCTTTATATAAACCGTTCAGAAACTCGGACCTTACGTGCGGTCCGTCCTCCGTATACGCTTCTTTGGATGTGTCTCCGCCTTCAACTACTTCCACAATCGGAAGATCAAATGTTTTCGCAAATTCGTAGTCCCGCTCATCGTGCGCTGGCACAGCCATAATCGCTCCACTGCCGTATGTAGCGAGAACGTAATCAGCAATCCAGATCGGCATTTGTTCACCATTCACCGGGTTGATCGCGTAGGAGCCTGTAAATACGCCGGATTTTTCCTTTTGCAGCTCAGTGCGTTCAAGATCACTTTTCATAGCTGCCTCGTGCTGGTACTTCTCTACAGCTTCCTTCTGCTCCGGCGCAGTAATTTCCTCTACATACTCATGCTCCGGGGCAAACACACAGTAGGTTGCACCGAACAATGTATCCGGACGGGTCGTAAATACATCAAACGAAAGATCCTTCCCTTCAACGTGAAAAGTCAGCTCCGCTCCTTCCGAACGGCCGATCCAGTTGCGCTGCATTTCTTTAATGCTGTCCGGCCACTCCAGGCCGTCCAGGTCTTCAAGCAGACGATCAGCATAGGCTGTAATCTTGAGCATCCACTGCTTCATCGGCCGGCGTTCCACTGGATGTCCGCCGCGCTCACTTTTCCCATCGATCACTTCTTCATTGGCGAGAACTGTTCCAAGCGCCGGGCACCAGTTGACTGGCACTTCGTCAATGTACGCGAGACCGTGTTCATAAAGCTTTGTAAAAATCCACTGAGTCCATTTGTAGTAATCGGGGTCTGTCGTGTTAATTTCTCTCGCCCAGTCATAGGAGAATCCCAGTTCCTTAATTTGGCGTTTGAAATTGGCAATGTTTGCCTGGGTGAATTCCCGCGGGTTTTTCCCGGTATCGAGTGCAAATTGCTCCGCCGGAAGGCCAAAAGCGTCCCAGCCCATCGGATGCAGCACATCGTAGCCCTGCATGCGTTTCATTCTTGAGGTGATGTCTGTTGCTGTGTAGCCTTCGGGGTGGCCTACGTGCAGGCCGGCTCCGGAAGGATAAGGAAACATATCCAGTGCATAATATTTCGGGGCGCCGGTATCTGCGTTGGATACGGAAAAGATTTCATTTTCCTCCCAGTATGACTGCCATTTAGGTTCTATTTGTTGGTGGGGATATGCCATGATTGTCGTTCCTCCTTTAAATAGTTGGAGCATCTGTACTGATTTTATCTGTAAAAAAAGCCTCTCTCCCAGCTGGAAAGCAGGGACGAGAGGCTTAAATTCCACGAAACAAACGGCGGGACGCGCACACGCCACTCAAGTGCGTTTCCGACTCTGACGCTTCGCTCACCCGTTTTCGTCAAGCGTCTGCTGGGTGCATAACGATAAACAAAGTACGCCGATATTCAATACTTGATATTTTATGAATTTATCCCCCTGCTGTCAAGCCTTTCTACGTGGTTCTTTTCCTTTGCACTTTGGGAATACAGGCAAAACATGCTAAAATAAGAAAGAATATTTTATGCACGATGGAAGGAGAGGCTCTTCATGAGCTCGGAATTATCTAACGAACAGCCGCTTGTCTGGGGAGAGAAGCGGTATCATACATGGAATCATAATTTAAAGGAATCATTCGGCCATAAAATCTTTAAAGTACCGCTCGACGGTGGATTTGACTGCCCGAACCGTGACGGAAACGTCGCTCACGGCGGCTGCACGTTTTGTTCTGCGGCAGGATCCGGGGATTTTGCCGGCAACCGTGCCGACGATGTGGTGACCCAGTTTCATGAAATTAAAGACCGTATGCACAAGAAATGGAAAAACGGAAAATACATTGGTTATTTCCAGGCATTCAGCAATACTTACGCCCCTGTTGAAGAACTGCGGGAAATGTACGAAGCAGTACTCGCCCAGGATAACGTCGTTGGTCTTTCCATTGCGACGCGCCCGGACTGCCTCCCGGACGATGTAGTCGAATACCTGGCCGAGCTGAATGAACGCACCTACCTGTGGGTCGAGCTCGGGCTGCAGACAGTGCATGAAACGACTGCTGAAACAATCAACCGGGCTCACGACTTTGAGTGCTATAAAGAAGGCGTCGACAAGCTCCGCAAGCATAACATCCGCGTATGCTCCCATATTATTAACGGCCTTCCACAGGAGGACCATCAAATGATGATGGAAACAGCCCAGGCCGTGGCTGACCTGGACGTTCAGGGTATTAAAATTCATCTGCTCCACCTGCTGAAAAAGACACCGATGGTCAAGCAGTATGAAAAAGGGATGGTGGAGTTTCTCGGCCGGGATGAGTACGTCAGTCTTGTCGTGGATCAGCTCGAAATTCTGCCGCCTGATATGCTCATTCACCGCATCACCGGTGACGGGCCGACAGAGCTTCTTATCGGACCGATGTGGAGCGTGAACAAGTTTGAAGTACTAAATGAAATTCATAAAGAACAGGTTCGCAGACACAGCTGGCAGGGAAAATATTATCAGCCTGCCCCGGCAGCTTTATGACTTTGCCGAAAGCCGTGGCTTTCGCCCATTGGATGATTGCACAAAATATCCGTTCCGGGGACACTGTAATTGATGCCACTTGTGGAAATGGTGGGGATACCGCCTTTCTGGCAGAGGCGGTGTCTCCTTCCGGTCATGTGCATGCCTTTGACATTCAAAGCGAAGCCATCCAGGCTACATACGCACGATTACAAAAGAAAAGCCTGGAGCCATACGTCACGCTGCATCACTGCAGTCATGAATACGCAGCGTCTCTGCTCACTGATGAGGAAAAAACTAGCATCCGTGCAGCCGTTTTTAACCTCGGTTATCTGCCGGGGAGCGATAAACAGATTGTGACGTCTGCTTCTTCTACAACTGCAGCGGTTCTTTCTTATCTTCATACGTTCCCGTCAGGCGTTCCGGTTATCGTGGTCATTTATCACGGCCACCCGGGAGGAAATGCAGAACGTACAGCCGTTGAGAACCTTGCTGCTGAATTTTCGGAAGACGAAGTACGGGTGCTGCGGTACAGCCTGGAATTTCAGGAAAAGACGCCCCCCTATGTGTTAACCTTTGAAAAAACAGCAGAAGAAACTCCTTATTTATCCAAATTAGTTCAAGCTTATTCACATATATCTACGAAGGGATGATGAATCATGTCAGAAGTGGTGAAATCTATTTTAGAGCACAATCAGCAGTTTGTTCAAAACAAAGAATATGAAGCTTTTCAAACGGATAAATTCCCAAATAAGCGTATCGTCGTTTTAACGTGTATGGATACCCGGCTCATTGAACTGCTCCCTAAAGCTATGGGCATCCAGAATGGGGATGCAAAGCTGATCCGTAACGCCGGGGCAATGATTACGGATCCATATGATAGTATTACCCGCAGTATTCTGGTTGCCTTATACGAATTAAAAGCAGAAGAGGTCCTGATTGTCGGCCATTACGGATGCGGCATGACTGGTCTTCAGGCCGGCCAGGTGCTTGAAAAAGCGTACGACCGCGGAGTTTCATCCGATGCAGAGGCAGTGATGCATGCTGAGGGAGTCTCCGTGCACGAATGGCTGCGCGGCTTTTCGGATGTGGAGGACAATGTGCATCAATCGGTCCAGGTTATGAGAAATCATCCGCTTCTCCCACCGGGAACCCCAGTGCACGGCCTTGTTATTTCTCCGGAGACCGGAGAACTGACGTCGCTTGATACGGCTGATATGTAAAGAAGAACCGCCTTTTCTTTTTCGGAAGAGGCGGTTCTTTGTTTATATTTTTTTCCGGTACATCCATGAGTTCCAATAGTAAATAAGCGAGGTGATGCCGCCAAAGCGGAGCAGATGCTTTGCCTGCTGCTTCATTGTTTCATTTGCCTGTACTTTTTCATCGGACAAATAAATGGAGAGAAGACCTTTGTTTAGCTGTTTATGAAACCCGGCCTCCGGCAGCTTGGCTACTTTTTTGTCGGCCTCGGACTTGAAAAATTCCAGCCGGGACATCATATGGCCGGCTGAGGCGTATTTTTCGGTGAAATTCAGAGAGCCCTGCTCCACGTCCTCCTCCTGGTCAATAAAGTAATCAAGCAGAATGTGCATTCCCTGTACATAAGGAAAATGGGCTTCTTTAATCGATTTCGCCTGAAGCTCTGCAAGCGGCGAACGGGCAGCGTACCCGGCCAGTGCATAGATACCGAGCGTCGATCCGGACGCAGCGCAAAATTCATACCAGGCCATCGGCGGAATCCGGTCTTTAAAGTGCTCATAAAGCTCAATCAGCTTTGCTTCACGCTCATTGACATCAATATGCTTGTATATCTGCATCTCCCTGTAATACATGGACAGCTCCTCCATATACGGCTGAGCACCAGAAAGGCCCGGGAAGCTCTGCAGAGCAGACTGGCACGTTTCAACCAATTCTGCTAAAAAGCCGCCGTCCCCTTCCCCTTTTTTCTTTTTAAGGTAATCCTGCTGACTGGCTCCGGGATCCAGGGCATGCTTCAAGGCTTCATGAATATCACGATAAAAGGTTACGCCCTCCTCCTGGCTCATATCACAGATACTATCCAAATAATCGCTGATATTTTGATAGGCTACAATAAAACGCAGTAACTCGCCCCGGATATGCTCCGGGGCAATCAATGCATAGAGCGATCCACCTTCGTAATGAAAGGTTTTTTCATCAATTGCTTCAAGCGCTGCCTGGCGGTATAAATTATCCGGGATCTGCTCTGCTTTCTGCTTCCATTCGCTTAAATACTGGCGGGCAGCCGGCAGGGTCTGCTTCACCCCGTAATACATAATAGTTGGTATAGACGTTGGTGCTGACATTTCAAAAGGCCTCCTTGATTGGCTGGTTCATATTAGGAATGCTGGTTCATAAAGTGAATGATATATCTTACTACTCGTTCCTGCTCCGGCTCATTTAATATTTCATGATAAAGATTATTCCATATTTTGATCGTCCGTTCAGATGTATGCAGCCGGTTGAACCAACGGACAGTCGCTTCTTTATCAACAATATAATCCTCTCCGGCCTGCATAACCAGAAGTGGAGTATCCGGAAAGCTTTCCGGCTGCGCCAGACTGATCCGCATCGACCGGATCATTTCCTGGTACCAGCGGACGGTGACCGTATCATTCACCAATTCATCCCTTTGGTATTCTGCTCTTGTTTCCGGATTTCTTGTTAGATACTCGGCCTGGATGCCGGTCCGGAGAGGTTTACCCGGCATAAGCCGGTGCGCCAGCCTCCCGGAGAGCTCCCGGATCCTGTTTGGATATTCGTATAATCCGAGTGCCGGAGAGGATAAAATAATTCCTTTCACCGGCATGTACCGCTCGGATACCGCCCGAATGACAATTAATCCTCCCATACTGTGCCCAAGCATAAAAATAGGCAGCTTAAAGGAAGCTGCTTCTCTGTACCATTCATATACTGTATCTGTGTATTCACGGAAGCTGTCTATATGTCCTCTTCGTCCTTCAGTTTCCCCATGTCCCGGCAGATCTCCGGTTATCACATGCAGATGCTGGCGCTTCAATACATGGATCAGCCATTCATACCGCCGGTAGTGTTCTCCTGATCCATGAACCAGCACAACAACTCCACGCGGGCGGTCCACTAATCTTTTTTCCACTATTATCGCCCCCTTTTTCCTCAATCCAGTACCCCGGGAAATATATCTTTCTTTATTTTACTATTATTTTTGCTACACTTGCATTAGAAATGCAGAATAAATTTCGGAAAGTGTGGGTTTTTTTATGATTTATCCGTACAACAACCAGTACCCTTCCATTGCTCCCACTGTTTTTTTAGCAGATTTCACGGTCATCACTGGTGACGTTACCATCGGCGAAGAATCGAGCATTTGGTTTCACACCGTTATTCGCGGGGACGTAGCACCTACGCTGATTGGCAGCAGAGTCAATGTACAGGATCAATGCCTGCTGCACCAAAGCCCGAAGCATCCTTTGATTATTGAAGACGACGTTACTGTCGGTCATCAGGTGATGCTTCATTCCGCCATTGTAAGAAAGAAGGCACTCATCGGCATGGGGTCTACAGTGCTTGACGGTGCAGAGATCGGTGAAGGAGCGTTCATCGGTGCCGGCAGCCTGGTCCCGCCCGGAAAAACGATTCCTGCCGGCGTACTTGCCTTTGGACGTCCGGCCAAAGTCGTTCGTGACCTCACTGAAGAGGACAAAGAAGACATGGAGCGTATCCGCCTCGAATATGTTGAGAAAGCCAAGCAGTATAAAGAAACAAGCCGCAGGCATCAATGATGTCCGCGGCTTGTTTTTAATATTGATGTGGGATGTCTCTCGTTATAATTTCACCTGCCACCGGCGCTGCCTGCTGAACCGGTACAGCTGTTGCCATCATTATTACAATGAACGCAGCATTCCATAAACCTGCCTTTTTCATTTCTTCACCTCTTTATTATATGTTCGTTTTAGTATATTCGAACTATAAAAAGAGTGTTTTCCGCTTCTGACTCCAAAATCGATCAATTTCCTAAGACTTTCCTCTTTTTTCTACAGATTTCTTCCCGTAAAATAATTATAGGAATATTTGAGAGATAGGGAGAGAACTATATTGATGGATTTTTCACGGGTGGGAAATAAAATACAGGAGCTGCGAAAATACCGGGGCTACACACAAAAGGAGCTTGCCAAAGATATTTGTACCCAGGCGCAGATCAGTAAAATTGAGAAGGGGACCATCGTTCCATATTCAAGCACCATGTTTTATATTGCTGAACGGCTCGGAGCCAGCATGTATTACTTTTTTGAAGAAGCGTTAACAGACCGCAGCGACTACGTCCGCTCTGTATTCAGTATGCTTGAAACGTGCCGGTTCGAGCATGATTACGTTTCGATGCGGGAGCTTCTTTCCAGGGAGGAAGACAACCCCATTTTTAAAATCGGCTATTATGAGCAGTACATGCTTTGGCATAAAGCTATTTGCGCCTACGAACTGGACAAGGATCCGGAGCGGGCTCTCGAACTGGCTTCTTCTGCCCTCGATGCGTACCACAAAGGAATTTATACGGAACGTAAGGGTGAAATCATAAACGCCATGGCGATTATTTACAACCTTGAACACGAATACAAAAAAGCTGCGGACGTATGCCGGAAAGCGCTGCAGGACCATCAGAGCCTGGTGCACCCGGAGAATAAATACATTGAATTAAAGCTGACATATACTTTAACTAAAGCGCTGACCTATCAGGGCGCTTACCAGCAATCCATCGACTGGTGTTCAAAGGGAATCAACCGCTGCATTGACCTTCAGAACAGCTACGTTTTAGGGGAACTGCTTTATCAGCGGGGCCAAAATCTTCTGGTGCTGGGATTTGATGAATCCGCTCTTCAGGACTGGGATCAAGCGTGTTCCATCTTTGATACGATGAAGCAAATCGGCCTCGCAGACCACATCCGTCAGGAAATCGACGATTATACAAGAGACGGGACCATCCATCTGCATACACTGCAATAATATATAAAAGCCGGGGGAAACGTTCCTTACCCGGCTTTTATAGTATTCACTTTTTCAAATGGTACATGAACGTTTCAAGCTGCCGGAGATCCGTAATATTTTCATTGCACCTGCGACTGTCCCGGCAGATATAGTTGCCCCGGCTCGTATATGTTTCTTTTCCGGCCTTCACTACTGCCATAAAAAGCCCTGTCTCCTCCTGTTTGCTGCAGATCGTACAGATGCCTTTTCCAGGAGTATTCCGAAATGTCCCAAACACACCCGTCAATCTCCTCTGGTCCGTAGTAATAATATATTTTCGTTCTGCGCGGATGTCATTCCAGCCCAGATAAGATATATTTTTCAGTTCCTCATCTTCCAATGATGGCATTGTCAGCTTTTTCGCCTTTGGAAACAGCTTTTTAATCCGTTCTACAGTTACAGCCGGGAATGGAACAACATACATTTTCAACTCACCGAGCATCTGCTCTGCCTGAGTGCTGTCCTCTACATAAAGAATCTTTTCTAACAGGCGTTCCTGCTCATCGTTCATCGAATGAAAGCTGTTAATAATTTGATCAAAGGCACTGTGCTTTAATGCACTGATTACATCAGCATCTTTTACTGTAGCGTGCGCATGGGCGAATTTCCATACATGCTCTTTAATAAAATTAAACTGATCATTGCGCAAAAATGGTTCAATTTGAATCATTTACCCATTCCTCATTTCAGTATAGTAAGCTTCCGTTTTTATGTTGAACAGAATGCTTTATACAGCGGTGAATATAAAACCATCATCAGTAATTCCCCTAAGATTGCGGTATTAGTATACAACAAATTAGTTTTTGTAGAAAACTATAAAAAAGAAGGCAACGGACGTCAGTAATTCTCTGTCAGGCATCGGATCATAAACTGAATATTTTTTGTCCGCTCTGTTCTTTTTGGAAGTACATAGGAAAAAAACCTTTTTGCATCGATGCCTTCAATGGATAAAAGCTCCAGGGAGTTGTGTTTTTGTTCTTCTTCAATCGCTGCTTCTGATAACAAAGATAAGCCAAGACCGCTTTTAACAGCTTCTTTAACCCCCTGCGTGCTGCTGATCATCAGAAGTGAACGTATACGTATCCCGTTTGCATTCATCACATAATCAAACGATTCCCTGGTCCCGGATCCCTTTTCGCGCACCACCCATTTCTGGTCCTGCAGCTCCTCCCGGGTTCGAGGCGAAAAGGAATTGGATGTATTCTTAACTACCGCCAGGCGATCCGTCTGAAACGGTGTCAGCGTAACATCGGCAGCCCTGCTGTGCCCTTCCACCAGGCCGATATCGACTTTCAGCGTCCGGACCAGCTGAATGATTTCCTCTGTATTAGCAATAGTCACTTCAAACTGAATTCCTTCATACTCACCCTGCATTCTGGCCATTACTTTTGGGAGCACGTATTCCCCAATCGTAAAGCTGGCCCCGATATGAATGGTTCCGCTCACTTCCTCGTGCATCGTATATATAGCTTCCTTCATATGGACGTAGGTGCCCATCAACTGACGGGCATGATCCAAAAACACCTCCCCCTCCCTTGTGAGCATCAATGATTTTGTTGTCCGCTGAAAAAGCGGAGCAAGAAATTCCTGTTCAAGATTTTTTATATGCACGCTTACAGTCGGCTGGGAGAGGGAGAGCACCTCCGAAGCTTTTGTAAAATTTTTTTCCTCCACGACGGTCAAAAAAGTTTTTAATTCGTCAATATGCATAGGCCCTCCCATTTATTAATAATATTAATTAATTTCATTATATATATTTGTTTTTATAATAAAAAGAGCAGGAGTACAATAGCGTTAATGATTAGGAGTTGAAGACTAATGAAACGATTTGTTTCTTCCATTCCCACGCTAACGTCCGGACTTATTTTTACGTTTATTGCTGCTGTGCTCAGCAGCGCACTAGCGGAGTCCGCTCCATTCTCAGCGATGGGCGCGCTTGTTACTGCAATACTTTTAGGCGTATGCTGGCGCTTCACCGCAGGAGTGCCCGATCGTGCGCTCCCCGGAATCACTTTTTCAAGCAGGCACTTGCTTAGGCTCGGCATTATTTTCCTCGGGGCCCGCCTGCATTTAGGAGATATTTATGAATCCGGATTTAACGCCTTTTTTATCGCTGCTTCCGGGTTACTAATTGCGCTTTTTGTCATTTACTTTGCTGCCAGAGCTTTAAAGATAGATAAAACGCTCAGTCTGTTAACAGCCTGCGGTACAGCTATCTGCGGAGCTTCAGCTATCGCAGCCATTGCCCCGATTGTAAAAGCAGAACATAAAACTACTACTGCGAGCATCGCGATTATCGCCGTGGTTGGTACTTTTTTTTCTGTTTCCTATGCTTTTCTGTTTCCGTTTCTGGGGATGAATGCATATGAATATGGCGTTTTATCCGGAGGAACTCTCCATGAAGTGGCTCACGCTGTAGCGGCATCTGAAGCCGGCGGTACAGTCTCGGAAGACCACGCCCTGATCATTAAATTAACGAGAGTTGCACTTCTCATCCCGGTAGCACTTGTAGTTGCCATGCTTCAAAGCCGTAAAGAAAAGCGGGCCTCCCATACAATTCCGGTTCCATGGTTTATTTTCGGATTTTTAGCAGTGAGTCTGGCCAATACCTTTAATCTGCTCAGCGATTCGGCAGCTGCTTTTATGGTCTCAGCTTCATATATTTTTCTTGGCATGGCTATGGCTGGCTTTGGAATGCAGATGCCTGCTGCTTCTTTTAAAACCATTAGTTCAAAGATGTTTATCGTGGCAGTTTGCGGCTCGCTTTTATTATCCTTTTTCGGCTACGTTCTTATTGAAGTTATGCTTTAAACTGACCGTTGATGCAAAATCTGTTTGAAGCAGCTTCTTTAAGGGTAAACAATTATATTCACACTACCGCGGAGGCTGACAATGAAATTTTCAGGCACGATTTTAGTCGTAATGGCTGCGGTACTATGGGGTATTTCAGGTGGATTGGCAGATATACTATTACATAAGGGCTGGGACCCGTTAGTTATTTCATTTTACCGGGGGGCTGTAGGTTTTGTCTGTATTTTTATATGGTTCCTTCTACGGATTCGACAGACCGGGTCCCCCTCCGCCCGCTTATTTATATGGGCCGCTCTCGCCGGGGCAGGCGTCGCCGGCAATTTCACCTTTTACTTTCTTAGTATCGAGGCCTCGAGCGTAGCAATTGCTGCTACGCTAATGTATACCGCACCTATATTTGTATTTTTGATTTCTTTTTTTCTAAAGCAGGAGCCCTCTACTTTTTTCAAATGGGGATGTATTGCAGTAGTGCTTGTAGGAATTTTTCTCCTAACAGGTGCTTATGACACAAGCGGTTCTTCGGTTACACTTGCAGGCGCTGCTGCCGGCCTCAGTGCCGGCCTTTCATACGCGTTGTTTATTTTTGGATTTAAATACGCCTCTGCAGTCGGCAGACCCGAAACCTCTTTAACGATCGCTTTTTTTGTTTTTTGTGTAATTCTTCTGATGGTTGTCGACCAACAGGAAGCAGTATCCGTTTTAACATCCAGTGATATTGGGTGGTTTCTACTGCTCGGGCTCGTTGGTGCAGGCATTTCCTTTGTACTGTACGTTATCGGTATCAAGCTGACTACTCCGGTTACTGCTTCAATGGTTGCCATGGCAGAGCCGGTCACCGCTTCTTTGTTTGGCGTTGTTCTGCTTGGAGATAGTCTGGCAATCATTCAGGCCCTGGGTATCGTTATCATCCTTGTTTCTATTACTGCATTTAGCGTGCGCCAGTCAGCCTAAAAAAGCAGCTCCCAAAGGTGAACTATAACCCGAATGATGGACACGATAAAAAAGTGCCCATCATTCGGGTTTTTTCTATTTTCCACCCCTCATTG
>NZ_JBQLIA010000024.1:0-45654 GCF_056034345.1 Marinococcus sp. LNSP9103-4
TTCATCATTTCAACTTCCTCATCGGTAAACAGCTTCTGGAGCATGAGGTAGCCGTTCTCGTCGTAAAAGTCCAGTTCCTTCTGCTGCAATGGGCCATCATAGCCGGCGCTTCCGTGAACTACCGGATCCTTCCGGTCCATGATTTCCTTATGATCGCCTTGTCTGGATGGATATTTATCGACTGCCATTGTTGCAAATACCTCCTTTATATTTTAACCAAGGATTTAAATCCTCAGTCAGTCAGACACATTCCCGGCTTAAAAAGGAATAAACATTAGAAACGGAAAATTTTAAATAATTAAATAAGCAGGAAAAGTTCTAACCCGGATATGATACGTATTGGAGGCATATTAAAAAAATTTACTTTTTTTAAGCGGTAACATAATCCTTGGGTCACTTAGTATATATTCGTATACTTCCTGATTTGCCGGGAGTTTCCGAATGGGGATTATCCTTCTGAACAGCATCGGTGAAAATATGAACAGCTTCCTTTGCTTTTAAATTCATCTCTTCATTTAATTAGGCGTTAAAGGCTTCTTCCGGCATTGAAAAGCAAAATGAAACTTTCCAACGAGGAGGGTTTCCGCTACAATAAGAGGGAAGAAAGCGTGTGGAGGAGGCCTGGCATTGGCACTTACTTTTTACGGGTATCCCCCGTGCAGTACATGCCGCAAAGCAAAAAAGTGGCTGGAAGCAGAGAATATTTCTTTTGACGAGTATCATATTGTGGAACATCCGCCCTCGAAAAAAGAATTAAAGGCATGGAAGGACCGGGAAAGACTTGAGTGGAAGCAGTTCTTTAACACAAGTGGGAAGAAGTACCGGGAAATGGACCTGAAAACCCGGCTGCCGGAAGCATCTGAAGAAGAGATTCTGGAATGGCTCGCTTCTGACGGAATGCTTTTAAAAAGGCCTATTGTGACAGACGGCGAGAGTGTTACCCTTGGGTTTAAGGAACCAGTTTTTGAGGAAAAGTGGAAAGCGTAATAGTATTCATTTGAAGGAGGATGATTGTGTATGAGTGTACCAGATGAACTTTTATATTCAGAAGAACATGAATGGGTGAAAAAAGAAGATGGCCGTCTTCGCGTCGGTGTGACAGATTTTGCCCAGTCCGAGCTTGGCGATATTGTATTCGTGGAACTTCCGGAAGTAGGAGATGAACTCGAGGCCGGAGAGCCATTTGGAAGTGTAGAATCTGTTAAAACGGTCTCAGAGCTTTACGCCCCGGTTACAGGAAAGGTCGTAGAAATTAATGAAGACCTGGATGATTCTCCTGAGTTTGTCAACGAATCTCCGTATGAAAAAGCCTGGATGATTGTGGTAGAACCCTCCAATGAAAGTGAATTGGATGACCTGATGTCACCAGCTCAGTATTCGGACATGGTAAGTGACGATTAATACTGATTTACATAGGAGCTGGCCTCTTGGGAGGCAGCTCCTTTTTATAAGCAGCTGTTTTCGAGCCTTGCAGGGACAGGAACTAAAAGGTTGACGCTTACAGGCAAAGGTGCTATTATCAGTAGCATCGTCAAATATGAACGGATAATCATCGTTCACTTATCAAGAGAGGTGGAGGGGCTGGCCCTGTGAAACCCGGCAACCAGTCTGCATAAGCAGACATGGTGCCAATTCCTGCAGGCAAACGTCTGCAAGATGAGTGGAAAGGATTCTTTAAAACCTTTCTGCTCGTGTGCAGAAGGGTTTTTTCTTTATGGTCCGGTATGGAAAAGAATCATTGCCGGAATCATGACGATTTAAAACATACTAATTACATCGTTTTAATAAAGATAAAGAAAAGCGATGAAGGAGAGAGCGGTATGATCGAATTAAAAGGTTTATCCAAAGCCTTTCAGACAAAAACACAAACCGTCACCGCCGTAGATAACGTCAGCCTTTCTATTGATGAAGGAGAAATTTTCGGCATTATCGGCTACAGCGGCGCAGGCAAAAGTACGCTTGTGAGGCTGTTAAATAAGCTCGAAACCGCCACCAACGGTGAAGTAACCATTGAAGGGGAAAGCATCACTTCCCTGAAGGGGCAGTCTCTGCGCAGCGCCCGCCAGGAAATTGGCATGGTGTTTCAGCATTTTAATCTGCTGTGGTCCCGGACGGTAGCAGAAAACATTGCGTTTCCGCTCGAAATTGCAAAACAGTCAAAACAGGAACGGGCGAGACGGGTGCAGGAGCTGGTGAACCTTGTCGGCCTCGAAGGCCGGGAGGACTCGTACCCTTCCCAGCTGAGCGGGGGGCAGAAGCAGCGGGTCGGAATTGCAAGAGCCCTTGCAAATAATCCGAAGGTGCTGCTGTGCGATGAAGCGACCTCGGCGCTGGATCCGAAAACAACAGATTCTATTCTTGCTCTGCTCACAGACATTAATAAAAAGCTGGGGCTTACCATTGTCCTGATCACGCACGAAATGCACGTGATCCGTAAAATTTGTCACCGGGTGGCAGTAATGGAAAACGGCAAAGTCGTGGAAGAAGGGCCTGTACTTCAGGTATTCCGGAACCCGAAGGAATATATGACTAAAGAATTTGTTCGTCAGATTACGGAGCCGGAGGAAGACGCGTCGGAAATCGTATTCAATGAAGAAGAAACCGGCACAGTTGTGCAGCTGAAATTTTTGGAAAACAAGGCAGAGCAGCCGTTCATTTCCAAAGTCATTCGCCAGTTTGATGTGGACGTAAATATTATTCAGGGGAAAATTTCCCAGACGCAGCGCGGCAGCTACGGTTCCCTGTTTATCCGCATCAAAGGCAGTAGTGAAGAAATAGACAAAGCGCTGAACTACCTCCGCGAGGAAGAAATAGAAGCAGAGGTGATGGAGCGTGCTTAACACATGGATGGAAGAAATTAATTGGGAAAACATGTGGGTTGCTACGTGGGAAACCATCTATATGAGTCTGATTGCGGTAGCAGCCACATTTTTACTTGGGACAATACTCGGAGTTCTGCTGTATTTAACAGATAAAGGGAACATGTGGGAAAACAAGCCGGTGCACACAGTGACAGCAGCGATCGTTAATATTTTCCGCTCTATTCCATTTATTATCCTGATCATTCTGCTTATTCCGTTTACAACCTTCCTGCTTGGTACGATGCTGGGCCCGAGTGCAGCACTGCCGGCACTGATTATCGGCGCAGCTCCGTTTTACGCACGCCTGGTGGAAATTGGACTTAGAGAAGTGGACAAGGGCGTTATTGAAGCCTCTCAGGCAATGGGAGCGAGCCAGTGGCAGATCATTCAAAAAGTGCTTCTGCCGGAAGCGCTGCCGTCCTTAATCTCCGGCATCACCGTAACTGGTATTACGCTGGTCAGCTATACTGCCATGGCCGGTGTTGTAGGCGGCGGAGGCCTCGGGAACCTTGCCTATCAGGAAGGGTTTCAGCGCAGCAATAATGAAGTGGTATTTGTTGCTACAGTGCTGATTCTTGTTATTGTCTTCATTCTGCAGTGGTTCGGCGATATTTGGACGAGACAGATAGATAAACGATAATTATTATATTAATGGGGGAATTTTTCATGAAAAAAACACTACTTGGCGTTTCACTACTTTCTACGGCAGTACTGGCAGCCTGCGGCTCAGATTCAGAGTCAGGCGGCGGTTCCGAAGAAGAAACACAGACACTTACGGTAGGTGCTACAAGCGTCCCGCACGCAGAAATTTTGGAGTTTGCCGAAGACCAGCTGTCGGAAGAAAATGTGGAGCTTGAAATCGAAACATTCAATGACTATATTGTTCCAAACGAAGCGCTTGCTTCGGAAGAAATTGATGCAAACTATTTTCAGCATATCCCTTATCTTGAAGATCAGATGGAAGAAAATGAAGAGTTTGACTTCGTCAATATGGGCGGCATTCATATCGAGCCAATCGGTGTTTATTCCCAGGAGTATGACAGCCTTGATGCCCTTCCGGACGGAGCAGAAATAATTATGAGTAACTCGGTTGCAGACCACGGCCGGATTCTGCAGATGCTTGAGCAGGAAGGCGTCCTCACGCTTGAAGAAGGCGCCGGCGTTGAAGCCACAGTGGATGATATTGCCGAAAATCCGAAAGACCTGCAGTTCCAGGCGGACATTGACGCGGCTACGCTTCCTCAGGTGTACAATAACGGCGAAGGGGATGCAGTATTCATCAATTCCAACTATGCAATTGATGCAGAGCTGACCCCTCAGGAGGATGCCATTGCGCTTGAAAGTCCGGAAGATAATCCGTATGTGAATGTGATAGCAGCCCGGGCAGAGGATGAAGACAATGAAACAATTCAGACGCTTGTAGAAGTGCTGCAGTCGGATGAAACCCAGGAATTTATTGAAGAAGAATATGACGGAGCCGTCATTCCGGCAGAGCAGGAATAGCGGTCAGGCCGGACTCGTTTAATGAGTCCGGTTTTTTGCATTGGGTGAAAAATAGAAGAGAATCTTCATTGAAAAAGTTTTTCCTTTTTTACTTCTCGGTGACGTTTGGTATACTGTAAGAGTGAATGAAGAAAAGCATTGAATAGGGAGGGTCGTTCCTGCAAATGGTTTGTATAGGTGCCCTCCTTTTTGTATGAACGCTTTTATTGAGAATG
This sequence comes from Marinococcus sp. LNSP9103-4, assembly GCF_056034345.1. Lineage (NCBI taxonomy): Bacteria > Bacillati > Bacillota > Bacilli > Caryophanales > Bacillaceae > Marinococcus > Marinococcus sp. LNSP9103-4. The sequence goes on from NZ_JBQLIA010000024.1 coordinate 4,580, forward strand.
AAGAGGATGTATTCTCATTTATTTCCCGTTGGTTTTTTTGCCATATAGTAGCAAAAAAATGAAATATATCGGGAGAGAAAGCGAGTTTGCTTGAAGTCAGTTTACATTTGTTATAAAATAATAATTATAATAAATAGAGAAAAAACAGCGGTTTCCGCTTGATTCCAAAATATGGAGGTATGCAAAATGGCAACGCCGAACTTGAAAATTGAGAATTTGCACGTGGAAATTGAAGGTACTGAAATCATCAAAGGTTTCGATCTGGAAATGAACGGCGGAGAAATTCACGCAATCATGGGACCAAACGGAACGGGTAAATCCACCCTTGCTTCTGCAGTAATGGGTCACCCGAAGTATGAAATCACCAAAGGGACTATCACTCTTGACGGAGAAGACGTCCTCGACATGGAAGTTGACGAGCGTGCAAGAGCAGGCCTGTTCCTCGCCATGCAGTATCCTAGTGAAGTGAGCGGTGTAACAAACTCTGACTTCATGCGTTCGGCCATTAACGCTAAGCGCGGAGAAGGAAACGAAATCCAGCTGATGAAATTTATCCGCCAGATGGACGAAAAAATGAACATGCTTGAAATTGACGAATCGTTCTCCCAGCGTTACTTAAACGAAGGGTTCTCCGGCGGTGAGAAAAAGCGTAACGAAATTCTTCAGCTTCTCATGATGGAACCAAAAATCGCCATCCTGGACGAAATCGACTCCGGGCTTGATATCGATGCTCTCAAAGTCGTTTCCAAAGGCGTAAATGACATGAAAAGCCCGGATTTTGGCGCCTTAATCATCACTCACTATCAGCGTCTCTTGAACTACATTACTCCGGATAAAGTACACGTTATGATGCAGGGACGCATCGTAAAATCCGGCGGCGCCGAATTAGCTCAGCGTCTCGAAAGCGAAGGCTATGAGTGGATTAAGGAAGAACTCGGCATTGAAAACGAACGCGTTGGGGAACCACAGGAATAATTTTAACAGCAGGGGAGGCGAAATAATGTCTATAGATACTACTTGGAAATATGACGAGAAATACGTTGAAGATTTCTCGGCTAAACAGAATGAACCAAAATGGCTGAAGGACCAGCGGCTAAGCGCCAGCCGTTTAGCAGAAAAGCTGGAAATGCCTAAGCCGGAAAAAACGAACATTAAAACGTGGAACTTTACCGAGTTTGAACATGAAGGCACTCCGAAGGAAACTTTTTCTTCGTCTGACGAACTGCACGAACAGGTGCAGGGCCTTATCGATAAAACCGCTGCGCAGCAGAATCTGCTCGTGCAAAGAGACGGCCAGACCGTTCTTTATGAAGCAAGCAGCACGCTTGAAGAACAGGGCGTTATTTTCACGGATATTGCAACGGCGGCTATTGAGCACGGAGATCTGCTTGAGCGTTATTTCATGGGCAACGCCGTACAGGTGGATGAGCACCGCTTTACAGCGCTGAACGTAGCGCTTATGAACGGAGGTACATTCATCTACGTGCCGAAAAACGTAAAGGTGGAGGCCCCGCTTCAAACAATCTACTGGCTCGAACAGGCAGATATGGGACTGTTCAACCACGTGGTTATTGTAGCCGAAGCGAACAGTGAAGTGACGTACCTTGAAAACTACGTTTCCTATGATACAGAGACGCCTTCCGTTGTTAATGCAATTGCAGAGGTTTATGCAGAAGAAGGCGCGAACGTTTCCTTTGGCGGCGTGGACCACTTAGAGAAAGCGACTACGGTTTATACCAACCGCCGCGGCTACGCCCTCAAAGATGCAAGCATCGACTGGGCACTCGGCCAGATGAACGAAGGTAACACAGTATCGGACAATACGACTGCACTTGTAGGCGATGGTTCGACTTCTGACAAAAAATCTGTAGCTATCGGACGCGGAGAGCAGAGCCAGAACTTCTGGGCCCATATTATCCAGTTTGGTAAAAACACAGACGGCCAGATTTTGACGCACGGCGTTATGAAAGACAAAGCTTCTGCTATCTTCAACGGTGTTAACAAAATTGAACACGGAGCGACAAAAGCCAACGGAGAACAGACCGAGCGTGTGCTTATGCTCAGCGAACGTGCCCGTGGCGACGCGAACCCGATTCTCCTTATTGATGAGGACGACGTTACGGCCGGTCACGCAGCTTCTGTAGGCCGTGTTGATCCGGTTCAGCTTTACTATATGATGAGCCGCGGTATTCCGCAGACAGAAGCAGAGCGCCTGATTATTCACGGCTTCCTTGCTCCAGTAGTAGACGCATTGCCAATTCAAGCCGTGAAAGATCGCCTGACGGAGGTTATCGAAAGGAAAGTGTACTAATGGATGTAAAAGCCGTTCGTGAACAGTTTCCTATACTGCAGCAGGAAGTAAACGGAAGTCCGCTTGTCTATCTTGACTCGGCGGCTACTTCCCAAAAGCCGCTGCAGGTAATTGAAGCGGTCAGTGATTACTACCGCCATTATAATTCAAACGTTCACCGGGGCGTGCATACGCTTGGAAGCATGGCGACGGATGAGTACGAAGGGGCGCGGGAAAAAGTCCGCTCCTTCATCAATGCCCCTTCCTCGCAGCAGATCATTTTTAACCGCGGTACGACCGTCGGCATCAACACGGTAGCTTCGAGCTACGGAGATGCTCATCTGCATGAAGGCGATGAAATCGTCCTTACAGAAAAAGAACATCATTCCAATATTATTCCGTGGCAGCAGGCAGCAAAACGTAACGGAGCCCGTCTCCGGTACGTAGAGCTAGAAGCAGACGGAACGGTGACGGCAGAAAATGTACGCAGGGCCGTTTCCGAAAAAACAAAAATTGTGGCGGTCAGTCATGTGTCAAACGTACTTGGCACGGTGGACCCTATTAAAGATATCGCTGCTATCGCCCATGAACACGGAGCGGTCATCGTCGTGGACGGGGCGCAGAGCGTACCGCATATGGCAGTGGACGTGCAGGATCTGGATGTGGACTTTTACGCCTTTTCCGGCCACAAAATGGGCGGTCCAACCGGTATAGGGGTACTCTATGGCAGAAAATCTCTCCTGGAAAATATGGAGCCGGTGGAATTCGGCGGTGAAATGATTGACTTTGTAGGGCTGTATGATTCAACATGGAAGGAAACCCCGTGGAAGTTTGAAGGGGGCACACCGATCATTGCTGGTGCTATTGGTTTAGGAGCAGCAATTGATTTCCTGAAACAGATAGGCCTGGATAACATTGCTGCTCATGAGAAAGAGCTCGGCCAATACGCGCTGAAGCAGTTATCGGCGGTGGATGGACTGGATATATACGGACCGAAGGAACGGACTGGCATTGTGACATTCAATGTGCAGGATGTGCATCCGCATGATGTTGCCACCGTGCTCGATGCGGAAGGCATTGCGGTACGCGCCGGCCATCACTGTGCCCAGCCGTTAATGAAATGGCTTGATGTAGCTTCTACCGCCCGTGCCAGTTTTTATCTTTATAACTCCACAGAAGATATTGATGCTTTGGCAGAGGGGTTAATAAGAGTAAAGGAGTATTTCGGTGATGTCTTCGCATAATTTAGATACACTTTACCGCCAGGTCATCATGGATCACTATAAAAATCCAAGAAACAAAGGTGACCTGGAGGAAGAAACACTTCATGTCAACATGAACAATCCAACTTGCGGCGACCGCATTCAGCTTCAGCTGAAAGTGGAAGAGGAAAAAATCGCCGATGCAAGGTTTGTCGGGGAAGGCTGCTCGATCAGCTTGTCCTCCGCTTCGATGATGACAGAGGCTGTCAAAGGCCATACTGTCGAAGAAGCACTGGATATGGCGCAGATGTTTTCGCAGTTAATGCAGGGCGAAGAAATCGATGATACGAAATACGACCTTGGCGATATCGAAGCTCTGCAGGGCGTAACGAAGTTTCCTGCCCGTATTAAATGCGCAACACTTGCGTGGAAAGCCATGGAAAAAGGGTTAGTGGAAGAAGAAAACCGTTCATAATACAGCAACGCGCTTGAAACGAAGCGGGAATGACAATATTTATTCCCGACTCTAAGGAGGTATTTTCATATGGCAAAACAAATGCCGGAAATTGGTGAAGACTATCAGTATGGTTTTCATGACAAAGACGTTTCCATTTTCCGTTCTGGTAAAGGCCTCACAGACGAAATTGTAAAAGAAATTTCTAAAATTAAAGAAGAGCCGCAGTGGATGCTCGACTTCCGTCTGAAATCCCTTGAGATCTTCTATAAAAAACCAATGCCGCAATGGGGCGGCGATCTCTCCGGACTGGACTTTGACGCTATTACGTATTACGTAAAACCGTCTGAGCGTTCTGAAAAATCATGGGACGAAGTGCCGGAAGAAATCAAAAACACGTTCGACAAGCTTGGTATTCCGGAAGCGGAGCAAAAGTATCTGGCAGGGGTATCTGCACAGTACGAATCCGAAGTTGTATATCACAACATGGAAAAAGAGCTTGAAGACCAGGGTATCGTGTTTAAAGACACAGATACAGCAGTGAAAGAGAACGAAGAATTGTTCCGTGAGCACTTCGGAAAAGTCATTCCGCCGTCAGATAACAAATTCTCGGCGCTGAACTCCGCAGTATGGTCCGGCGGATCCTTCATCTATGTACCAAAAGGTGCAAAAGTAGAAACGCCGCTTCAGGCTTATTTCCGGATTAATTCGGAAAACATGGGACAGTTTGAGCGTACGCTGATCATTGCAGACGAAGGCAGCTCCGTGCATTATGTGGAAGGGTGTACTGCACCAGTTTACTCCACGGATTCCCTGCACAGTGCCGTTGTTGAAATCATCGTGAAAAAAGATGCGTACTGCCGTTATACAACAATTCAAAACTGGGCTCCAAATGTGTACAACCTCGTAACAAAACGGGCTGTTGCAGACGCAGGCGCTACAATGGAATGGGTTGACGGTAACATCGGTTCTAAACTAACGATGAAATATCCATCGATTATTATGCGCGGTGAAGGTGCGAAAGGTACTGTTCTTTCCATCGCTATCGCCGGCCGCGGCCAGCATCAGGACGCAGGCGCAAAAGTAATGCACCTGGCTCCAAACTGTTCCTCCACGATCGTTTCGAAATCCATTTCGAAGCAGGGCGGAAAAGTAACGTACCGCGGTATTGCGAACTTTGGACGCAAGTCTGACGGTTCTAAGTCGAAAATCGAATGTGATACGTTGATTATGGATAACGAATCCACTTCGGATACAATTCCGTACAACGAAATTTATAACAACAACATTGCTCTTGAGCACGAAGCAACGGTTTCGAAAGTATCAGAAGAGCAGCTCTTCTATCTGATGAGCCGTGGCGTTGGTGAGCAGGAAGCAACTGAAATGATCGTTATGGGCTTCATTGAGCCGTTCACAAAAGAACTGCCAATGGAATATGCCGTAGAAATGAACCGTTTGATCAGCTTTGAAATGGAAGGCTCGATCGGTTAATTTCAGCGATCAGCATGAAAAATGGGAAACTGTCCTTTGAAGAGCTGTTACTGCTCTAATAAGGGCAGTTTTTTTGTTTTATTTTAAAGAAGAACGTGAAAAGAAAAGGGAGGTGAATAAATGATGATATACGTTGGCTTAACCGGCTGGGGGGACCATGACTCCCTTTATCCAAAAGGATTAAAGCAGACTGACAAACTGAAGGAATACAGCAAATATTTTCCGACGGTAGAAGTGGATTCTTCCTTCTACGCTATTCAGCCGAAGAAAAATATTGATAAATGGCTACGTGAAACGCCGGATTCGTTTCAATTTATTATGAAGGCCTATCAGGAAATGACCGGGCACCAGCGGGGCCCGAGTAAATATGAATCAAAACAGGAAATGTTCGAGCAGTATGCCCTGTCGGTACGTCCGATGAAGGAAGCAGGCAAGCTGGCGATGGTGCTGTGCCAGTTTCCACCCTGGTTTGAATGCAACCGGGAAAATGTGGACTACCTCCGTTACTTGAGAGACCAGCTGCATGAATTCCCCTGCGCCCTTGAGTTCCGCCATGAATCCTGGTTCCATCCGACCTTCCGGGAAAAAACGCTCGAATTCATGAAAAATGAAGACTGGATCCATTCCGTGGTAGATGAGCCACAGATCGAAGGCGGATCGGTGCCGATTGTCGAGGAGGCCACCACGTCTTCCAAAACCTTAATTCGTCTGCACGGCCGTGACAAGAACGCGTGGCTGAAGCCGGCACGGGGACAGGAGTGGCGCAAGGTGCGCTACCGTTATAACTATTCCGAGGCAGAGCTTCAGGAATGGCGGGAACGGGCAGAAAGGCTGCAGAAAGAAAGCAGCGACGTTTATATGATTTTTAATAATAATTCCGAGCGCCATGCAGCCCCGAACGCGCGCCGGCTGCTCGAGCTTTCCGGTATAGAATACGAAGGGCTTACTCCAAAACAAACTTCGCTCTTTAATGACGAGCCCCGTGATTCGTAGTAAGATAAAAGAAGATGAAATGCACTCGTTCTGCACCTCAGCATGTGGAGACGAGCACAAAGGCGGTGAGACCTGTTGTCCTCCAGTTTTTCTGTTTACCTGTACCATACTAACGACATTCACAGCGATTTGGATCAATGGACACGCACAGCAGCATATTTAAAAGAACGGGAAAAATACCGGCAGGACCGGGGGGAGTCAGTCCTTCTTCTGGATCTCGGGGACCACACCGACCGGGTGCACGCCGTCACAGAAGCTACACGTGGAAAAGGAAACGTGGAGCTGATGAACGAAGCCGGCATTCAGTATGCAGCGGTTGGAAACAATGAAGGCATCACGTTTGCAAAAGAAGAGCTGAATCATATGTACGATGACGCCGGGTTTCAGGTGCTTCTGGCGAACTTGTTTGATACCGACGGCCGCCGTCCCAGCTGGGCGGAGCCATATAGTATCCATACGACAAAAGAAGGGGTACGGATTGGCCTGCTCGGGGTAACCGTTCCTTTTTATCCGTTTTATGAAGGGCTGGACTGGAAAATTACAGACCCGGAGCAGGTGATAGAAACATTTCTGCCCGAGCTCCGGGAACAGTCTGACGTAATGATTTTAATGTCGCACCTGGGCTATCCAAAGGATTTGGAGCTCGCTTCCTCCTATGATTTTAATGTTATTCTGGGAGCGCACACCCACCATCTGCTTGAAGAGCCGGAATGGGTGGACAATACATTAATTACACAGTGCGGCAAGTTTGGCACGCACGCAGGGGAGCTCGAGCTCCTTTTTGAAGGGGATACTCAGCGCCTCTCCGGCATCGTGGGCAAAACGGTGGATATGCGCAGGCTAAAGCCTTCCCCAATGACTGAAAGGCTTCTGGGAGCGCTCGAGGACGAAGCAGATAAAGACATGAATGAAATAGTGACAGAAATTGCAGAGCCATTATCTGTGTCATGGACTCAGGAGTCTCCATTTGCCTCGCTGCTTGCCGATGGGCTGCGGGAATGGTGTAAAACAGAGATATCTATGCTGAATTCAGGACTGCTGCTTCATTCGCTGCCGGCAGGACCGGTGACGAAAAAAGATATTCACCGCCTGTGTCCTCACCCGATTAACCCATGCGTAGTGGCAGTAAAAGGGCATGTGCTTGAAGAGGTAGTGAAAAAAGCTTTTACGGAGGAAATGATCCGTCTGCCGCTGAAAGGCTTTGGCTTCCGTGGGGAGATGCTTGGCCACATGGTATTCAGTGGCATGCAGATAGAAGCGGACTACGAATATGGAGAGTGGACGGTGCAGAGTATCCGTATCGGACACGAATTGCTTAATCACGAAGAAACGTATGAGCTGGCCACGCTTGACATGTTCACACTCGGGCCGTTGTACACCGGCTTGTCCAACGCAGAGTCGAAACAATACTATATGCCGGAAATGATGCGGGACATTCTGGCCGATGTGCTGGTAAAGCAGTATACGGCCGGATCCTGATGAACCGCCTGCAGATGGAAAGCCTTCAGCCTGCTGTTAAGCTTGAAGGTGCTTCTGTCATGCGGTAACTGAAGTAAAAACATAGGGAGGCACAAACGTGAAACAATACTTAGATCTCTGTCGGCATGTGCTTGAAAATGGCGGAAAGAAGGATGACAGAACCGGCACTGGCACAATCAGCACCTTTGGATGGCAGATGCGCTTTGACCTGCAGCAGGGTTTCCCGGTGATCACTACAAAAAAGCTACACCTGCGTTCCATTATTCATGAGCTGCTTTGGTTTTTACAGGGAGAAACGAACATTGCCTACCTGAAAGAAAATAAAGTGAAAATCTGGGATGCCTGGGCAGACGAAGAAGGCAATTTAGGACCGATTTACGGCAAGCAGTGGCGGTCATGGGAGGGAGCTGGAGGAAAAACAGTGGACCAGATTTCTGACGTGGTGGAAGCGATCAAAACAAATCCAGACTCAAGGAGACTGATCGTCAGCGCCTGGAACGCAGCAGAGATTGAAGATATGGCGCTTGCGCCTTGCCACTGCCTGTTCCAGTTCTACGTCCAGGACGGCAGGCTGTCATGCCAGCTCTACCAGCGGAGTGCAGATATTTTTCTCGGCGTGCCGTTTAACATTGCTTCGTATGCTCTTTTGACGCAAATGATCGCGCACGTATGTGACCTTGAGCCCGGAGAGTTTATTCATACATTTGGGGATGCTCATATTTATAACAACCACGTGGAACAAATCAAAACTCAGCTTGAGCGCGAGCCGCGAAGCCTTCCGGAAATGAAAATCACGCGGAAGGTGGATTCCATTTTCGATTTTACTATTGATGATTTTTCCCTAGAAGGGTACGACCCGCATCCCCATATTAAAGGAGAGGTGTCTGTATGATCGCATTTGTAGCTGCAGTCGCAAACAACCGGGTGATCGGATATAAAAATGACCTTCCCTGGCATCTTCCTGCTGACTTGAAGCATTTTCAGCAGGTAACAAAGCACGGAACTGTTATTATGGGCAGGAAAACGTTCGAATCGATGAACGGGCCGCTCCCGTCACGCACCAATATCGTTATTACAGGTAATACGGACTGGTCGCACGAAGGTGCTCAGGTGGTGAACGATATTGAAGAAATCCGCCGGCTTGCCGGAGAAGAAAAGCTTTACTATGTTATCGGAGGCAGCGGCATTTTTACGGAGCTGCTGCCGGATGCCTCCTACATGTATCTAACTCATATTGACGCCGATGTGCCGGGAGATACATATTTTCCGGAATGGAATGAATCCGAATGGGAGATTGTTGAACAGGAAGAAGGGCCCGTGGATGAGAAAAACAAGCATCCACACCGTTACGTAACCTATAAGCGAAAAAATAATTAATGTAGTATTTAAAAGTCCTGCTGCAACTTTCTGGTTGTAGCAGGATAATTTTATTTATCTAAATTAAAAACAAAAGCAGCAAATAAAAGAACGCTTCCAAAAAACTTTTCCGTTATGTACTTTGACAAGGCAAAGAAAGATAAATATAATGAATTATCAGACAAAAGTTGTGCATCGGCAGATGTCCACATAGTCATGTAACAGATAAAAAGGAGGAAGCTTCATGGCTGCAAGAGAACAATGGGGAACACGTGCGGGTTTTATTATGGCAGCAGTCGGATCTGCGATCGGGCTCGGAAACATCTGGCGCTTTCCGGCGACGGCATTTGAAAACGGCGGCGGCGCGTTTTTTGTCCCATATTTATTTGCACTGCTGACAGCAGGTATTCCACTTTTGATCATGGAATTTACCATGGGTCATAAATACCGGAGCGCAGCACCAAGAACGTATTCAAAAATGAACAAAAATGTGGAGTGGATCGGCTGGTGGGCCGTGGCGGTAGCATTTGTTATTTCTACATATTATCCTGTTATCATCGCCTGGTCGCTCTCCTATACGATTTTTTCTTTCAATTTAAGCTGGGGGGCAGACACCGAAGCATTTTTATTTAACGACTATCTGCAGCTGGCAGATCCCGGGCAGTTCGGCGGCATGACGATCGGAGTGCTTATTCCGTTAATCATCGTCTGGGCGATCGCGCTCGGCATATTATTTAAAGGGGTGCAGCGAGGTATTGAACTGGCGAACCGGATTTTTATTCCGACGCTGGTCGTTATCTTCCTTATCATTTGCATCCGCGCGGTTACTCTTCCGGGCGCAGCAGAGGGGCTTCAGGCTTTCTTTGAACCGGATTTCGGGGCACTCACCCAGGGAGGCGTCTGGGTAGCTGCATACGGGCAGATTTTCTTTAGTTTATCAATCGCTTTTGCGATTATGATTACCTATTCCAGTTATCTGCCGAAAAAATCGGACATTACAAACAATGCCTTTATTACTGGCTTTAGTAACTCTAGCTTTGAGCTGCTGGCTGGGATTGGCGTCTTTTCAGCTCTCGGGTTTATGGCCCAACAGCTGGACGTGGGAGTAGAAGAAGTAGTAGCTGGCGGTGTTGGACTTGCCTTTGTTGTCTTTCCGCAGATCATCAGTGAATTTCCGGCGCTCAGCGGCCTGTTTGGTGTTCTTTTCTTCCTGTCGCTCGCCCTGGCCGGGTTGTCATCACTGATTTCTATCGCTGAAACGTACATTAAAGGACTGCAGGAAAAATTCGGCTGGACGCGCGGGAAAGCAGTCGGTATCGGCGGCGGTGCAGCGGCACTGTGTTCTCTGATATTTGCTACCCGTGGCGGTCTGAACTTCCTTGATGCGGCCGATTACTTTATCAACCAATTCGGTGTGGCCCTCCTCGGGCTGGTGGAAGTAGTATTGATTGCCTGGGTTCTCCGCAAGCTGCCGGAATTTCAACAGCACGCCAACGCCATTTCTGATATCCGTCTTGGCGGCTGGTGGAAGGTATGTCTTGGTGTGATCACGCCAATTGTGCTTGGTTATATGATGATTGATTTATTCCTGCAAAACATTTTAAAGCAGTTTGATACCGAAAATGGAAATTACGCCGGGTATACAGACGGATTTATTTTCGCCAGCGGTTGGGCTGTGGCCCTGGCTGCTTTAGCGGCAGGTGTTATTATGTCCCTCATACGCTGGAAAGGCTTATCCAAAGAGGAGGCTGAGTAAATTGACAGCCGGAGCAATTATAACAATGGTCGTAGGAATGGTTATTATATGGGGCGGTCTTGTGGCAAGTCTTTTAAACGCAAAAAAAGCCTCGAAACAAAAATAAAATGAAGCAGCCCGGGAGCAAGCATCCGGGCTGCTTTTTTTTCGCCTGCTGACGGATTTGCGGGTGGTGAAGAAGGACGTCTATGAATTGTCTGAACCTGTGGAACGTGTTAAAGTATAAAGGAAAACAGTAAAAACTGGTCAGTCTAATCAAACATATACTACAGATAGAGTACAAACAGGCTTTTTATTATTCATAACTGGGAGTGAGAGCATCATGGCAAAAACGGAAGAATACGTTCGCAAGCCGGAATGGCTGAAAATAAAACTAAACACCAATGAGTCCTACAAAGGACTGAAAAAAATGATGCGGGAAAAAAATCTTCACACGGTATGTGAAGAAGCCAGATGCCCGAATATCCACGAATGCTGGGCAGTCAGAAAAACGGCTACATTCATGATTCTCGGTGATACCTGTACGCGCGGCTGCCGTTTCTGCGCCGTTAAAACCGGTCTTCCAAACGAACTGGACTGGGGCGAGCCTGAACGTGTTGCGGATTCCGTCGAACAAATGGGTCTGAAGCACGTCGTTATTACAGCGGTGGCAAGAGATGACCTTAAGGACGGAGGCTCGGAAGTATTTGCCGAAACCATCCGTGCGGTCCGCCGGAAAAACCCGGGCACGACAATCGAAGTGCTCCCATCAGACATGTCCGGTACTCCGGAAAACCTGGATATTTTAATGGAAGCAAGACCGAATATCCTGAACCACAATATTGAAACAGTGGAACGGTTAACGCCGAGGGTGCGCGCCCGTGCAAAATATCGTCGTTCCCTGGATTTCCTTCAGTATTCTAAAGAGCTTCATCCGGACATTCCAACCAAATCGAGCCTGATGGTCGGCCTCGGGGAAACAAAAGAGGAAATCATTCAGGCTATGGATGACCTGCGGGCACACGACGTGGATATTATGACAATCGGGCAGTATCTGCAGCCGACGAAGAAGCATTTAAAAGTACAAAGATATTATACGCCAGAGGAATTTGCAGAGCTGAAAGAAATTGCAATGACAAAAGGATTCAGCCACTGTGAATCCGGGCCGCTTGTCCGTTCTTCCTACCATGCTGATGAGCAGGTAAACGAAGCACAGGTACAGATGGAAGCAAGCAAGTATCAATAAATGAGAGACCGCCCCCTGGAAAAACCAGTTCCTCTTTTCGGATGCTGGTTTTTCTTTTGGAAGGGCCAGGCTCAGCAAAGGAGGGGAGCTCATTGATTCAGGTTCAGGGACAGCGTTATGAATTGCTCGAAAACTTTCGGGATAGCTGGAGTGAGGAAGCGTTTAAAGAGCGTTACAGTGAAGTACTGGACAAGTATGATTATGTCGTCGGGGACTGGGGGCATGAGCAGCTCCGCATGCGCGGCTTCTTTGAAAACGACCGTAAAAAAGTCCCCCACGATTTTAAAATCGGTACCCTTGAAGATTACTTGCTGGAGTACTGTAATTTTGGCTGTGCCTATTTTGTATTAAAAAAGGTTCGCCGGGAGCAAAAAGAAGAAACGCAGGAAGAAGCAAAAGAATCAGTAACGTAAAAACCCCCGCGACGGGGGTTTTTGTTTATTATTCTTCAGCGAGAAGGTGGGGTTTGTAGTCAAGGTGATGCTGGGCTTTAATGTAGCGGACAGTACGGGTTTTGGCACGCATGACAATGGAATCTGTTTCAGCAAGATCTCCTCCAAGAAAACGAACCCCGTCCAGCAGTTCACCGCTCGAAACACCGGTGGCCGCGAAGATAGCATCGTCTCCTTTAACGAGGTCAGACAGCTGAAGCACCTTGCTCGTATCCGTAATTCCCATAACTCTGCAGCGCTCTTTTTCTTCGGCGTCTGAGGGTACAAGGCGGGCCTGCATGTCTCCGCCGAGTGCTTTAATAGCGGCAGCTGAGATGACGCCTTCCGGAGCTCCGCCGGTGCCAAGGAATAAATCAATCCCGGTGCGTGGAAGCGCAGCTGCGATGGAAGCTCCTACATCCCCGTCACCAAAGAGTTTTACCCGGGCGCCTTTGGCCCGGACGCGGTCGATGAGCTGCTGATGACGATCACGGTCCTGAATAATAACCGTGACGTCCCGGACCCGTTTGTTGCTTGTTTTAGCAATTGTATCGATGGTAGTCTCGATCGGATCGTCCAGGCGGACATGCCCTGCGGCCTTCGGTCCGACCGCGATTTTTTCCATATACATGTCCGGTGCATGAAGAAGTGTGCCCCGGTCCCCGATGGCAATGACAGCGACAGCATTGGCCCGGCCACTCGCAACGATATTTGTTCCTTCGAGCGGGTCAACAGCAATATCAACCTCAGGGCCTTCTCCGTCTCCCACTTCTTCTCCAATATAGAGCATAGGTGCTTCGTCGAGCTCCCCTTCACCGATGACGACCGTTCCGCGGCAGTGCACAGAGTCAAACATGGACCTCATCGAAGTCGTAGCAGCATCATCCGCTTCTATTTTTCTCCCACGTCCAAGCCACTGAGCAGAAGAAACAGCGGCAGCCTCTGTAACACGTACAATTTCAAGCGCCAGTTCTCTATCCATAAATAGATTTCATCCTTTCCTTTAAGAAGATGCATATGTAAAACTTGCAAAATGCTTAACTATCTTACCATATTTATATGTCGTCTTCAGCGTTGGTTTTATCTGCAGAGGCGGCTAGATATGCTACCATAGAGAAGGAGAAAAGGAGGCAGAGTAATGTATTTTGTAGACCGAAAACAAATTGAGGACCGTCTACAGTATATGGAGCAGCTTGGACGTATATATAAGCAGATCCGGGAGGAAAGGACAGCAGGCACGCAGCTCGCGCTCGAAAGACTCGCGCACGGGTGGATCGAGGCGCTGATAGATGTCGGCAATCAGATGATTGATGGTTTTATTATGAGGGATCCGGGCAGCTATGAAGATATTCTCGATATCCTTGAAGACGAAAGGGTACTCGAATCTGAAGTGATTAGCCGGCTGAAACCGCTGGTAGCATTCCGGAAAAAACTTGTGCAGGAATTTACTGCTATTGACTCCGCCGAAATCAGGCAGGTGCTCGCGGAAGCGGAGCCTTCTGTAGAGAAGGTGAGCCCGTCGGTAAGGAATTATCTCGAGGAGGAGCTCGGACCGGTATCTGCCTTCCTGCCCGAGGAGAAGGACACAAAGGAATAAAGGAGGCGGACGGCCATGAAAAAGTATAAAGCATATTTAATTGATCTGGACGGGACGGTGTACCGGGGCAGCGAACCGATCCCGGAAGCTGTACGGTTTGTGAATCAGCTTCATGATAAAGGTATCCCGCATTTATATATGACCAATAACTCCACCTCAGCCCCCGAAACGGTTGCTGAACGACTGGCAGGCATGGGAGTGAAGTGCGTAGCAGACCAGGTGATGACAACATCACTTGCGACAGCCAGATACTTATATGAGCAGGCACCTTCTGCCAGGGTGTATGTAGTTGGAGAGCAGGGACTTCAGGAAGCGCTGGAGAATTACGGCTTTCATCTTACGGAAACCAACCCGGACGCCGTCGTAATGGGACTTGACCGCAGCATTACATACGATAAACTGAGCAGGGCAACGGTAGCGGTACGGAGCGGTGCTATGTTCATTTCGACAAATGAAGATGCCGCTGTTCCCACCGAGCAGGGCTTTCATCCTGGCAACGGGGCGCTCACTTCAGTCGTTACGACCGCTGCGCAGAAAGAACCGGTGTTTATCGGCAAGCCACAGCCTATTATGGTGGACATGGCGATGCAGGCGCTCGGACTGGCCAAAGAAGAAGTGGCGTTAATCGGGGACAATTATGATACCGATATTCTCGCCGGGATCCGGGCAGGAATAGATACAATTCATGTGAACACGGGAGTTACCAGCAGGGAGGCGGCAGCTGGCAAAGAAATTCCTCCTGCCTACCAGGTGGAAACACTGGCAGAGTGGGCTGATTATCTATAGCTTTTTTTGCTGTAATGGTTGCGAGTTGAAAATAATATCGTTATAATGTCCTTTATAGAAAGACATTTGTTTACCTAAAATAAACATTATATAAATAAAGAATGTAATAAAGGTTTTAGAGGGAGTTAGGAGTGTAGCAGGAATGGAAAAAATTGCCGTAGGTATGCTTGGATTTGGAACAGTTGGAGCCGGTGTGGCTCAGCTGCTTGAAGAGCATAAACAAGAGCTTCAGCACCAGGTGGGTGCTGATGTGTTTTTAAAAAAAGCCCTGGTACGTGATTTGGAAAAACCGAGGACTGGTCAGGTGAGTTTGCGGGAAGACCAGCTGACGCTGGAGGCAGATGACGTGCTCGGCGACCCTGAGATCCACACGGTTGTTGAAGTGATGGGGAGTGTGGACCAGGCAAGAAAGTATATTACCCAGGCATTGCAGCAGGGCAAAAGCGTTGTTACTGCGAATAAAGACTTGATGGCCCTCCACGGGGCAGAGCTGTTAAAAATCGCAGCAGATAATCACTGTGATTTGTTTTATGAAGCGAGCGTAGCCGGAGGAATTCCGGTACTGCGGGGCCTTACGGAAGGGCTTGCCTCCGACCGGATCACAAAAATGATGGGCATCGTGAACGGAACGACCAACTATGTGCTGACGAAAATGAGCCAGGACGACCGTCCTTACCAGGAAGTCCTGCTTGAAGCGCAGGAGCTCGGATTTGCAGAAAGCGATCCTACCGCAGATGTTGAAGGTCTTGATGCTGCCAGAAAAGTAGCTATTCTGGCGAATCTCGGCTTTTCCATGAACGTGGAGCTTGCAGACGTTACCGTTGAAGGCATTACGTCCATTACAACAGATGATCTCGCCTACTGCCGGCAGATGGGCTATACGTTAAAGCTGATCGGCCTGGCTGAACGGAAAAATGGGAAGGTGGAGCTTGCAGTGCAGCCAATGATGCTGCCAAATGACCACCCGCTTTCATCGGTGCAGAACGAATACAACGCTGTGTATATTTACGGTGAGGCAGTAGGAGAAACAATGTTTTACGGCCCGGGAGCCGGAGCGCTTCCAACTGCCACAGCTGTAGTTTCGGATCTTGTCACTTCTGTGCGCAATATGCGTCTCGGCGTCAGCGGCCATCATGTCGGTGAACCGTTGAATGAAAAGCATATTAAGCCGGATAATGAAGTATTTTCGAAATACTTTCTCCGCCTGCACGTGAAAGACGCCACCGGCACCTTCGCAGCTCTCACCTCGATTTTCGCTGAAGAGGATGTAAGCTTTGAACGTCTCGTTCAATGGCCGGTAGAAGGTATGGTGAACACCGCAGAAATTGTCATTATTACGCATACAACATCACTCGATGTATATAAACGGCTTCAAACGGCGTTAAACAGTCTTGATGTTGTAATAGATATTAAAAGCAGCTACCGTGTAGAGGGAGGAAGCTAAATGAGTGCTTGGCAGGGACTTTTAAAGCAGTATAAAGATTTTTTACCAGTAACGGAAAATACGCCGGCGCTTTCCCTGAATGAAGGTAATACCCCGTTAATACCACTTGAACGACTGTCGGAAGAGTGGGGCGTGAACATTCACGTGAAGACAGAAGGCACCAATCCGACGGGCTCGTTTAAAGACCGGGGAATGGTGATGGCGGTAGCGAAAGCGAAGGAAGAGGGAAGTAAAGCTATTATCTGTGCTTCTACAGGAAACACCTCTGCCGCGGCGGCTGCTTATGGTACGAGAGCAGGCCTACGCACGATCGTTGTCATTCCGGAAGGGAAAATTGCGCTCGGGAAGCTGGCCCAGGCCGTTATGTACGGAGCCGAAGTGTTTGAAATCCAGGGCAACTTCGATAACGCGCTCGAAATCGTCCGGAGTATCAGTGAAAAAGAGCCAATCACTCTCGTGAACTCTGTGAACCCTTATCGTATTGAAGGCCAGAAAACTGCTGCGTATGAAGTTTGTGAAGCGCTCGGAAAAGCACCGGATGCCCTCTGTATCCCGGTAGGCAATGCCGGAAACATCACGGCTTACTGGAAAGGGTTTAAAGAGTACCATGAGCAGCACCAGACCGGCCTGCCAAACATGCTTGGCTTTGAAGCAGAAGGGGCAGCTGCCATTGTACGCGGCGAAGTCGTCAAAGATCCGGAAACGATCGCTACGGCTATACGTATTGGTAATCCGGCAAGCTGGGATAAAGCTATCCGGGTGACAGAAGAATCAGACGGCCGCATTGATATGGTAACAGACGATGAGATTGTTGAAGCTTATCAGCTGCTTGCCAGAACAGAAGGCGTTTTTGCAGAGCCGGCTTCCTGTGCTTCTCTGGCGGGACTTAAAAAACAGATCGATAGCGGAAAAATCAAAAAAGGTTCTTCGGTTGTCTGCGTCCTTACCGGAAACGGACTAAAAGACCCGAGTACAGCGATTGATAAAGTGACGGTGAAACCAACGGTTATTCCAAATAATGAAGAAGCATTTATGGAGCATATCAAGGGAGGAGTCGTTCGTGGCTGATAAAAGATTGTCGATCACTGTGCCGGCCAGTTCAGCGAATTTAGGACCAGGGTTTGATTCTGTAGGGTTAGCAGTCAACCGCTATCTTACGCTTTACATCGACCGGGCGGAGGAGTGGGAATTTTTCTCGAAATCGTCCGAGCTCAGCAGCCTGCCAAACAAAGAAAATAATCTTGTTTATCAGGCGGCAACAGCTTACGCCGCTGAATACGATGTGGAACTGTCCCCCTGCCGCGTGGAAATGGTAAGTGATATCCCGCTCGCAAGAGGACTCGGAAGCAGTGCTTCGGCAATTATTGCCGGTATCGAACTGGCAGACGAAATGGCCGGACTGCACCGGTCGAAGGAAGAAAAAATGCAGTTTGCAAGCGGTTGGGAAGGACATCCTGACAACGTTGGGCCATCGCTGTATGGCGGCCTGATCGTCGGTGCCTACGGAGAGGAAAAAACACACGTGATGCACTGCGGTGTGCCGGATGTGGACCTTGTACTTGCCATCCCGGACAGTGAACTTCTGACTAAAAAAGCGAGAGGAGCGCTTCCTTCTGAACTTCCTTACGCCACAGCTATTCACGGAAGCGCAGTAAGTAACGTGCTGGTGGCAGCTATTTTAAAAGAAGATTGGAAAATGGCCGGTGAAATGATGGTCCGGGACGTCTTTCACCATCCGTACCGCGCAGATATGGTGCCTGGTCTGGAGGAAATGCTCAGCGGCATTCGCCAGTACGGGGCCTACGGGGCAGCATTAAGCGGCGCTGGCCCGACTATTCTCTGCTTCGTTCCGAGTGGCAGAGGGGAAGAAGTGAAGCAGGCGATCCAGGAAGACTATCCAGACTTTCGGGTCGAAACAGCCAAGCCGGCTCCCTTCGGTTCAAGCGTACACTATGTTAATCAGCCGGCCGGGGTATCAAGCTCGGTTTGAAATGGAAATGAAAGCATATAAAAAAGCTCAGGGCATTTAACGCCCTGAGCTTTTTGCGGTTACAGTCTATTAAAATACCTGCTCGAGTTCTTTAACTCCCGGCACTTCTTCTAAAAGAGCGCGTTCGATACCGGCTTTCAGTGTAATTGTAGAGGAAGGGCATGAGCCGCATGCTCCCATTAGGCGGACCATAACGATGCCGTCTTCAATATCTACAAGTTCTACGTCGCCTCCATCGCGAAGCAGGAAGGGGCGGAGCTTTTCAAGAACCTCCTGAACCTGTGCATGCATATCTTCTGTCGTTTGTGGCATGTTGATCTCTCCTTTCAATACTTTTATTATAAACCGTAGGGCTGTTATGTTCAAATGTCATCACGTATATATGCATTCTACTATGAACAGATGCTGTTTGACAATCATTATCAACCGGGCAGGAGAAATAGTGAAGAAAGCAAAGGTATAGTATGATATAGAAAAGGGGGCAGGTGTGTGATCATGATAAAAGTTTATGGAGCAGAAAAAAAGTGTCCGAGCTGCGTGAATCTTCCCTCAAGCCGGGAAACGGCAGAGTGGCTCGAAGCTGCAGTGCAGCGAAAGTATCCGGAAAATCCACCCAATGTAGAACATATTGATATTGAAGATCCGGGCTCGGCTTCTGATGCTGTGGCGGAAAAAGTCCGGCAGGAAGAATATTTTTATCCGCTCGTAACAGTGAACGGAACAGTAGTGGCAGAAGGAAACCCACGACTCAAAGCTGTCTACAGGGAAATTGATAAGACGAAAGCGCCGGCCCCGGGAACGACAGAAGAATCAAAGGAATAAAAAGACCGGACGAAAGTTAACGCTTCGTCCGGCTTTTTCAACTGCTGTCACATCCATCGCTGTTTAGCTGTCACCGTTTCCACGGCCGTTTTCCTTGCCATTACTGGTCTGTTCGGCAGAAGCCTCCTCGATAAGCCCTTTAATGTCGGTATTGTCCATATAGCCGGTGAAATGCTCACTGCCGGCGCCGGCAGCAAAGACGGGAACCATTTCCCCGGTGTGTCCGCCGGTGTCACTCTCCGCGCGTATTTCGGTATCAAGCGAGCCTACACTGTAGTGATCAGCAATAATGGAACCAATTTCCCAGCCCACCTGATATTCAGGGTAGACCTCTCCCTCATCGTCTTCAATATTCGCACGGAAGGCTTCTAATTCTTCATTAGTTATATCAATATCTGCGTATTCCGAAAATACCTGCTGAATGCTTTCATCGGTGTATTCATCAGAGTCTTCCCGGGTTTCCAGCTGCTGGGCCATATACTCAGGGGAAACTTCAATATCTTTCAGACCTTCCACATCCATAGTTTCTGTTGCAGACATGCCAAGTGTTTCATGGTCGGAAAGCACAACAACGAGCGTATCATCCCGGTCTTCTGCCCAGGTAACGACCTGTTCGACCGTCTGGTCAAATTCGATCATTTCCTGCCATACGCCGGTAGCGTCAGCCGCATGAGCCGCATGGTCGATGCGGGCGCCTTCAACCATCATAAAGAATCCGTCATCATCCTGTGAAAGCACGTCCAGCCCGGACTCAGTCATAGCCTGCAGGGAAGGCTCTTCGCTGTCGACGTCGTCTTTATCGGTTTTATAGTTCATGTACGAATCATTAAACAGCCCAAGGAGCTTGTCCGGAGTCCCGGCTTCCTCCAGTTCTTCTTCGGTAGTCGCATACTCATAGCCGCTTTCCTGGAAATCATCCACGAGCCTGTCTTCGCTTTCTTCCTCGTCAGCTCCGAAAAATTCACCACCGCCCCCAAGCAGAACATCATATTCTTCTGCGTACTGCTGTTCGGCAATGTCTTCTTCGCTGCCGCGGTCAGCTACGCTTGCGGTAAACGCTGCCGGAGTGGCATCTGTGACCGTATTATTGGAAATAACGCCGACTTTTTTACCGTCGTCCTGATACTGATCCAGAATGCTGTCTACTTCATTGCCGTCTTCATCGACTCCGATGCTCCCGTTATTTGTTTTCGTACCGGTAGCGATGGCGGTGCCGGCCGCGGCTGAATCAGTTACGTTGTTATCGGCGGAGTAGGTGCTGGTCATACCAGTATGTTCAAGAGACTCCATGAACAGTTCGCCTTCCTTGCCGTATTCAAGCATGGAAGCAATCTCCATCTGACCCATGCCCATGCCATCTCCCACCATTACGATGACATTTTCCGGGACGTCGTCCTTAGCATTTTTACTGCTGTTTTCAGCTCCGTTGTCATTGGCATTATCATTTGCTGAGCCATTTGCGTGAAGAAGGCTTCCTGAGCTGATAACCATTCCTGCGAGAACCCCGACAGTTAACTTTTTTGAAAAATACATGCTGACCCTCCCATGATAATTCATAACTTTTGATATTTTTTGAAATTTTAGTTAATAATAAATGGGTCCGAAGAAACCGTCAACAGCGTTATATCTATTTCAGCCAAATATACTTTTAATTTTCTAAATTTTTCATATTATATATGATAATTTAATTAGTAGAAATCAATGGCTGTCTGCGGATATAAAAAAGGATCTGCATCACGGGGCAGATCCTTTCTTGTGAAACATGAAATTATTTTTTTATTATACGCCGGAATGGTTTTTGTACATCCAGAGCACACCGCTTTTTAACAGACGGGCAACGCGGCCGGTAACTGCTGCTTTAGCAGTGCCGCCCATCACTCCGAAGCCGTGCTTTTTGCCTAACGATCCGAGAGTACCTTTAAGCTTGATCTCAGGCATCGTTTCCGGAAGCGGTTCGTTCTTCCATCGTTTTTTCATAATCGTGGCGATCTGTTCTGCCTGGCCCTCGGCAAGCTGGGCACTTGGGGCGTGAGGCAGGCTGGCACAGTCCCCGACGATAAAAATATTTTCATCGTTTGTCAGATGATGGTGGGGGGTTAAGATGATGCGCCCCTTCCGGTCTTTTTCCGTATTAAGCTCGCGAATGATTTTGTTGGGCTGGATGCCTGCAGTCCAAATAATCGCTTCGGACTGGATCCAGTCTTCATGGTTGTACAGGCCTTCCGCTGTCACAGTGGTGATATCGGAATTACTGATGACTTCGACGTCATGCTTTTCAAACCAGTTCTGCACATAGTTGCTGAGCCGCTTCGGAAACATTGGAAGAATGGTTTCTCCGCGGTCGAACAGGCGTATGTGAAGATCTGAGCGGCTCTCCCGCAGTTCACTGGCCAGTTCTACGCCGCTTAGGCCCGCGCCTACGATGCTGACTGCTGCTTTTGGCGGAAGGTTACTGATAGCTTCGTATGTGCGGCGTGTTGCTTCCATGCTTTGAATGCTGTAGGAGTGCTCTTCTGCTCCGGGAACCCCGTGAAAGTTGTCGACCGAGCCAAGCCCGGCAACGAGCTTGTCGTATGGAAGCGAGGAAGAATCGGACATGATCACCATCTGATTTTCCATATCGATATGGTCGATCGTGCCAAAATGAATTTTTAAACGGGAATGATCCGGAAACGGAACGCGCACCTCGTGGTCAGATTCTGTTCCGGCAGCGAGTGCGTAGTATTCCGTTTTCATACAATGGTACGGAAGTTTGTCCACTAATGTAATGTCAACATCCTGGGGGAGGTCGCTGCCGAGCACGCGCTGAAGAAAGCGCATCCCGCCGTAGCCTCCACCTAATACGATAATTTTTTCCATTGTTTCTTGTCCCCCTTTGAGTAGCATGCTGTCTATGCCCGCGTGGACCAGCTGCATAAAATGATGAAGTAGTTCTTCCCGATCGGTTTCAGCTCCGATGGATAGCTGATAGTAAAAATAGCTGTTAATAATATGTGCCCATCGATTCGAAGAAATGGAAGGGTCTATTTCCTGCTGGCGGACACCGCTCTCAAGGAGCTGTTCCCACGTGCGAAGCAAAGCACTGTCATGCTCGACCACATGCCGCCAGATGTGCCTGGTGAGGGAAGGATTCAGGTGAAAGTCCCCCAGGAAATACCCGGCATAGGCACGAATACGGGAAGGAAGTGTCATGCGCTGAATTTTATACGTCTGCATGTATTCCTGCACTCTGAGCAGCCGGTCCTCTGCGAGTGCACGCATGATCGACTCTTTTGTAGGGAAGTAATTGAAAAAAGTCCCTTTGGCGACTTCGGCTGAAGCCGTAATTTCCTGCACAGTCGTCTGTTCAAAGCCCTTTTCCTGAAATAAATGCACGGCAGCCTGCAGAATGCGGGAACGTGTCTGCTCTCGTTTTTCCGTTCGTTTCATAGAATCCCCCTCTGCGCAGCTGAAAGCATTTGCAAAAATAAAAAAGTTACAATAGAGAGAGAACGATTCGGTCGTGCAGCCATTAAAAATGACTGCGGTCAATTTTGATTATAGAGAGGTACAGCTGCTTTGGCAACCAATTTTAAAAATATCAAACAATTTTGTGAACGGGATATTCAAACGAATTGGTTGACGCAGCGGCCGCAGACGACTAATATAAACTCGTATAACCCGGGAAGAGGTGATGAAAGGTGAGGCCAATTATTGAGTTTTGCATGAGTAATTTGGCGAACGGCTCTCACGGGGCAATGGAAGAACTTGAAAAAGATCCGAATCTGGATGTTATTGAAGATATATGCTTAGGCTACTGCGGCCGTTGCTCTATGAATATGTACGCACTTGTGAACGGGGAGCCGGTAGAAGGGGAAGATGAAAAAGACCTTCTTGCCAATATTTATACTCATCTTGAAGAAAACCCAATGTTTTAATGCAAAAGCGTCTTTCTGCAGAAGGAAAGGCGTTTTTTTCTCAACGTTTAAAGAGGGGGAAAAAATGGATATTATTCCTTTTGAAAATACATGGCCATATGACAAAATAGGTGAAGATATTTATATTAATGAATGCCCGTACTGCGGAACCAGAAATATATTAACAGCGATGAAAGTAAAAGATTTAGAATGGGCAAAAGAGGAAATAAAAACATATATCAATATGCCGTGCTGCCATACACGCATGCATATTGTATTTGCAGATGAAGATTACTTATGGACGACAGAGCCGCTGAGACGAAGGGAGAGAAGGTCATGAGATTTACAAAAATGCACGGGCTTGGCAACAGCTACATTTATGTCGACGTATTTGAAGAAACGCTTGAAGAGCACGAGCTTCCAAGGCTTGCCCGGCAGGTAGCCGATAAAAATAAAGGGATAGGTTCAGATGGGCTGATTTTGATCGGGCCGTCGACGCATGAAGACGTGAAAATGCAGGTGTTCAATGCTGATGGATCGGAGGCGAAAAACTGCGGGAACGGGCTGCGCTGCACAGCTAAGTATGCTTACGAGCATGGTTACGTCAACAAAGAGCGTTTTACGATCGAAACGCTTGGAGGAACGATGAAAGCGACCGTTCATCCGGACAATACCGGTCAGACCGTCAGCCTGGTAACCGTCGATATGGGAGCTCCGGAATTTGACTGGGCCCAGGTTCCCGTCAAAGAGTCCGGAGAGGGAGAGCTGTCCCTTGAAGCTGCAGGCCGGTCGTGGCAGCTGATGCCTGTATCCATGGGCAACCCGCACGGAGTCATTTTTGTGGATGACACAGAGCAGGCACCCGTGGAAACTGCCGGGGCGGAGCTTGAAGCACACGAAGCCTTTCCGGAAGGGGCCAACATTGAGTTCGTGCATATGCGCCGCAGTGATGTGATGGATTTTAGAGTGTGGGAGCGAGGTTCCGGTATTACCCAGGCATGCGGAACAGGTGCCTGTGCAGCCGTGGCAGCTGCAGTGGCAGCTGGTAAGAGTGAAAAAGACAAAGAGGTTACTGTGCATCTTCCCGGAGGTGACCTCTATATTACGTGGCAGTCATCAGGAAATATACTGATGACGGGAAATGCTGAGGTTATCTGTACAGGTGACTATGAAACAAGAAGGGCATCAATATAAACAAAAAGAGAGCGGGCGCCCGCTCTCTTTTTACGTCTAATAGGATTTAACAATGTTATAGAAGGTATCCCGTTCCACAGGGGTTTTTCCGGCTGTTTTAATTAGGTGGATCAATTCCTTCCGGGTGATCCCTTGGGAAGTCAGCGCGCCGACAGAATGAGAAATTCGTTCCTCGATCAGTGTGCCGTGAATATCGTCGGAGCCAAATGTGAGTGCCATCTGGGTCAGCTGGGCGCCGATATTAATCCAGTACGCTTTGATGTGATCAAAGTTATCAAGCATCAGCCGTGAAATTGCTATGGTTCGCAGGTCATCAAATGCGGAGGTGCGCTGGTGCAGGCCGGCATCGAGCTTGCGGGGCTGCATGGCGAGCGGGATAAAGACCATGAAGCCATTGGTTTTGTCCTGCAGGGCACGGACGCGGTCCATATGAATGAGCCGTTCCTCCTTCGATTCAATCGACCCGTACAGCATTGTGGCGTGCGTACGCATGCCAAGGTCGTGAGCGAGCTCGTGAGCTTCTAGCCATTCAAACGTCGTCGCCTTGTCCGG
This sequence comes from Marinococcus sp. LNSP9103-4, assembly GCF_056034345.1. NCBI lineage: Bacteria > Bacillati > Bacillota > Bacilli > Caryophanales > Bacillaceae > Marinococcus > Marinococcus sp. LNSP9103-4. The sequence continues at coordinate 29,538 of NZ_JBQLIA010000024.1, forward strand.
ACTCATTTTCGCACGGTAATTCTCTGTAAGAATTTCAGCGCCGCCGCCTGGAAGCGTATCGAGTCCTGCCTTTTGCAGCTCTATGAGGACTTCGCGCATGCTGATCCCTGCGTGACGGGCAAAGAATTCGATTTCGGCTCCTGTGTAGGCTTTAACCTTCGCCTGTGGGTAATGCTTTTTCAGCACGCGGACGGTGTTTAAATAATACTCAAACGGCACGTCCGTGTTGTGACCGCCAACGATGTGAAATTCCCGGATGTTGTCATTCCAGCGTTTTTCCACGTATTCAAGCAGTTCTTCTTCATGCATTGTATACGCGTTTTCTTCGCCGGGTTTGCGCTTAAATCCGCAAAACGAGCAGCTCGCTTCGCATACGTTGGTCGGGTTGATGTACATATTTTCGATAAAATAAACGTTATCCCCGTTTTTTCTTTCGTTCACCTCATTTGCCAACTGGGCCACGGTTAACAGATCTGCTGTTTCATAGAGATAGAGGCCGTCTTCAATGGATAACCGTTCTCCTTCTCGGACTTTGTCGGCAATGCGCTGCATGTCGGCGTCGCGATTCAAGGTGATCGCCATATTAATCCTTCCTTTCCGATGTACAAGAAATACTGTAAAGTTCAGCGGTTCTGCAGGCAGCTTCCGTACCGCCGTGCAAAACCTTATCTGCTGTATAGGTATATAAAAGGTATGCTGCCAGGGAAAGACATCAAGCTAACAAGAATTTCCGGGGCTCAGTTTCTTATTATACATCGTGGTATTCCGGAAGGAAAGTAACAACGCCCAAAGCAGTTCTTCATTCGGAAGAAGTGTCCGCAGGGGAGGCCAAAGAGTAATTCCATGTCTCCGGGTAGAGAGGCAGCCTCTCGGCACGGTAAACAACCCGGCCGTCTCCTTCCTCGATACCGGAAAGCTCGAGTTCGTAGACTACTTCATCTGTGGTGCCGGCAGTTTCAACCACAGTGGCCTGATAGCCTTCCTCCACCTTCTGATAGCCGGAGGTGAGCAGGCGGTTTTCGGTTTCGTACAAATAATCAGCATCGCCGACCACGTTGGAGAAAAAATCTTTTCCGCGTTCCTCACCGTAGCTCCAAACGGTCTCCACGGTGCCTTCAGCTTCATTGATACGGTACTGAATGCCCTGGCTGAAATCCTGACTGATGGATTCATCGCCGCGGGTGACTACCCTGTTGTTATCAAACAGGAGGACATCCTTAGTGTCCGGGTTGTCATCCTGGTCTGGAAGAATCATTGGAGCGTGCTGGGCGCCGGGATATTTAATATTGCCGTTTTCTGGATCGAGTACTTTTTCGGACATATCTGCAGCCCAGCCCTCCGGGGCAGCCAGAATCCAGTTAATCTCCATATCCGGGTAAGTCAGGCTCATGACGGCGTCCTGATGGCGTCCGGATACGAGAATGCTTTTGTTATATTTGTCGTACCAGATAGCGTTTTGATGCATCCAGTCACCATCGCTTTCGTTCGGGCCGGAATATTCTTCGTACGCTTCAGAAGGAAAAATGTCTTTCAAATCAAGCGTTTCCATCGTTTCGCCGGTAGATCGGTCGATTTCCACCATAGTATCTTCTTCGTAAGAATTGCTGTTGTCGTGCACGGTAACTAAAAGGTTGTTATTTGGCAATTCGATGGCGTCATGGTGAATGACGTTAGTGTCCTCGTAGCTGGGCAGATTAATTTTGTACTGATGCTGAATCTTTCCAAGCATATCCGTTTCAAAAAGATACTCATTGCGGTTATCCTCAGACTGCGAGGCCCCGAGCAGCATATTTCCATTGGAGAGCCGTTTAAACACAAAACCCCCGGTCCGGGAAGAATACCAGCGGATATCTCCCTGCTCATCCACTCCATAAGCTTTGGATTTACCAGGAGTTAAAAAAGTAAGACCGGGTTCCATCTCCGCTGGAGAGCTTTCTATTACCTCTCTGTCATGAGCGAAAGCAGGAGTATCATTAGTTTCTATGGAAACGGTCTGCTCCTGAATGTTTCCCTGACGGTCTTCGGCTTCTATAGTAACTTCGTTGTCCGTACCAGGGTAAAGTCCGAGAACAGGCACGTCATGCTCCTGGTTAAAGGCAGGGTATGTATGTGTAATGTCCTGGGCCCCGCCACGGCTGGCAACCGTTACGGTGATACGGCTGGGACTTTCTGTACGGAATTTCGTCAAAGCAGTAAGTGGAGCCTCTCCGTAAGGGTCCTGGATAATCATTGGATTGTTAAACGTATGGTTTCCGTCGATATATTCCTGCTGCCACTCCTTTTCCATTTCCTCCTGTTCTTCGATTAAACTGGCCTCGCTGCTCGTGGTGGAGGCACTTTGGAAAATTGAAAAAGAAATGGTCTGGTTAGTATTTTCTGCAATAATGATCCATCCGACGGCAAGGGCGAGGATCAGAAAAGTCATTATTTTCAAAAAAACTCCTCCATACTTTAAATTTTTTAGAACTTTCTCACAAATATAAGCAAAATGAAAGTATTTGCCCATAAAAACGTCCGCCAGAAAAAACAAAAGAGGAATATTTGAAGAACGGAGGATAAGGGTCTATAATATAAATGAGCCTCAGATACACAAAGGAGGAAACACTAATGTTAGTATTATCGGATGCAGCAGCACAGCGTGTGCTCGACATGATTGAAGAAGAAGGCGACAGTTCACTATATATGCGTGTAGGTGTAAAAGGCGGCGGATGCACCGGCCTATCCTACGGCATGGGTTTTGATTCTATAGTAGAAGAAACTGACCAGGTGCTTGAAATCAAAGGTGTTCCAATCGTTGTAGACAGTGAGAGTGCTCCTGTCCTGGACGGCGTAAACATCGATTTCAAGGAAAACATGATGGGCGGCGGCTTCACGATCGACAATCCGAACGCCATCGCTTCCTGCGGCTGCGGCGCATCGTTCAAGACCGCAACCAAAGAAGGTACACCGGAGAAATGCTAGAAAAATAGCTTTAGAAAAAGCGGTCTAAGGGTTAAGGATTGATGGAATTATCTGTGTGTACTTAACCCCTCAATAGGGCGTAAACAACCCTAGAATCGCACACAGGACGTTAATACATGCCTTCTCGATAGTTAATGTTCACTCATTACTATTAGAGGAGGTTTTTTTATGGCTTTAAACAAAAGAAATCGGCGTAAGCCTGTCAGGAAAATGTCTGAGAACAAAGAGTATTTAGAATTAACATTAGCACAGGCTATTGATTTAGTAGTGGCGGGAAAGACTGCGGAAGGGTTAAGGGAGCGGACGCTGCGAGATTATAGAAAAGACTGGGGTTATTTTGTTTCTTGGGTGCAGAAAACTCACGAAATAGTGTATATTCATGAGCTTTCTCCGCATATTTTCCGGGAGTATATTAATTATTTGAAAAACGATGCAAAGAAATACGAGGGGCATAAGTATATTACGAATCCGCAAGGCACAGGATTAAGTGATACAACTATTAATATCCGCTTAAGAGTGTACAGGGCAATATTTAATTACTTGGAGCGGGAAGAGTTTATTCAGCAAAATCCTATAGCTAATATTAAACTCATACGACAAGATGTAGACCTCACCAATTGCTTTACGGAAGAAGAAGTGAAGCAATTGCTTATGCAACCCAATCAGAGGGATTATGTAGGTTTTAGGGATTACGTTGCTATGATGATCCTATTGGATTGCGGTTTGAGAGCAAAGGAATTGTTAAGTTTATCAATGAAAGATATAGATTTTCAAACTAGATTCATTACCCTAAATGCAGAAAAGAACAAAAATCGCAAAACCCGTTTAGTGCCTGTTTCCCTTCACGTTATCAAACTTTTATTATATTTGATTGAAGAAAATAAAAAGAACTTTGATTCGGAGGATATATTTTTATCTTCATACGGCGAACCTTTAGGGCAGAATCATTTCAATAAAAGATTAAAATATTACGCTGAAAAAGCAGGTGTTTGTGATAAAAAAGTAACTGCTCATGTCTACAGACATACATGGGCAAAAACCATGGTATTAAATGGATGTGATCCATTTTCACTGCAAAAGTTAGGGGGATGGAATGACATGAGAACTGTAAGAAGGTATGTTCAATTGGACTCCCAAGAATTGCGTTTAAGTCATGATCGTTTTTCGCCTGTGATGAATTTATATCGAAAACGTTAAATCATTAATCATTTAAATTCTCATTCCAGAAAATTTCTTATTAGTTTTGAACACCCTGAAAACCATACTTTTTAAAATTCGAATGTTCTAGAATCATGGAGTTAAGAGAGTTCAGATACAATAATTTGGGCTGCAAGCTTGTCTTGCAGTCCCGAATTATTGGCCTTAGTGCGAAAGAGGTGCGTGTCCGTTAGGACAAACGTACCTCTTTTGTAATAAGGTAAAATGCAGCGAGCAAAGCTCGTCTGCTTAGTGTAACATATAAACTTGACAAATATCTAAATATAACATATAATAAGATTAAGCGCAATGAAAAAAAGCGCTTTTATTATTCTTCACTTAAGGGGAGGAGGCTGGAAGTGTTGTTAATACAAGGTTTTTTTAGAAAAACTGCACTTTAATATTTTTGAAAGTTTAAACGTAGTAACTAAAGAGAAGGAGGAACTAATACGAATTAATATTAGCTAGGTAATAGATCAAAAAATACATAGAATGGAAGAAAAGAACAGTGAAAAATGAAAATATAACAATTGTAGACTCAATAATGGGTAGTGGGAAAACAAGTTGGGCTAAGCAGTATATGAACGAAAACAAAAAACAAAAAAGGTTTATATACGTTTCGCCGTACCTAGAAGAAATTAGAAACAATATTACAATAGATTGTCCGTTTTTGATAGAACCAGATCCACAAAAGGGTAAAGGAAGCAAGCTAACTCACTTTAAGGAACTAGTAGCCCAGGGAGAAAGTATTGTAACCACTCATGCTTTATTTGGACTCTTCGATAATGAAGTGTTGGACTTACTGAAAGATGCAGGTTACATATTGATTTTAGATGAGGTAGCAAACGTAATTGAGCGCATAGAGAAAATTTCCAAATTTGACATAGATATAATGCTACAAGCTAATCTAATAGAGTTAGAAGATAATAAAGTTAGGTGGAATAGTAGTTATTATAGCGGAGTATTTCACAGTAAATATGTAAGTTTGAAGTCTTTGGCTGAGCAGAACAATATATACATATTTAACAATCAAATGTTATTTTGGACGTTTCCGATTCAAATATTCAAGACGTTTTCAGAAACATACATACTAACTTATTTATTTAAAGGACAAGTACAAAGATACTATTATGATATGTTTAAATTAAATTATGGGTATAGGTCTGTAGAAAAATTAGGACATAATTATGTTTTAACTACATACGATCCATCAGCAGAAGGAAGGGAAGCGTATGCGAACTTGATTAATATATACGAGGGGAAAATGAACGAAAATTATTTAAGTGTGCCCAAAGCTAAGGGTAATGAGTTATCTTCAACATGGTTAAAGTATGCTAAAGAAGAACAAATTTTGAGGTTGCAGAAAAACTTGTATACTTACTTTAGAAAATACGGAAAATCTAACGATAACTTATGGACAACAAAAAAAGACAAAAAATCAAAACTGAAAGGGAAAGGGTATACAAAAGGTTTTACTGCGTGGACGACGAGGGCTACAAATGATTATCAAGAATATCACAATTTGGCTTTTGTTTATAATTTGTATATGAATCCTTTTGAAAGCTCATTTTTTGAAAAACAGGGCGTCCGAGTAGATCAAGATTTATTAGCTTTAAGTCATTTATTACAATGGGTGTGGAGGAGCGCAATAAGAAAAGAAGTCCCCGAAGAAATAAACATCTATATTCCTAGTTTAAGGATGAGGACTTTGTTCAAACAATGGTTGGAGGGTGAAGAAATAGGTTTTTAACTATGGGGAAGTGAAAGAATAAACACGAGTGTGATGAAAACTTTGGTTAACTTAAATCATTTAACATAAACACTAAAGAATAGTGTAAGTTAACCAAAATTTTTAAAACATAACCAGTAAATATTAGATAACGTAGTCAACAGTAGAGGAGTACAATATTTAGTTTATTAGTTCTTGTTCCAGAGAGGCTTTCAATTCTGCTTTTTTCGCTTGGCTAAATTGCTTTCTTCTAGTGATTTCCTAAATACTATTATGAAAAAATAGAGAATGAAGAATAGGTGGATTTAAGAGAGAACACTTTAGTTTAATTCTTTTATAGTGAATGAAATATAATTGTCTAACATCTGCTTTTAGCAGGTGTTTTTTTGAAAACAATATCTACTGTACAACAATAGTCGCATGATTAAATTTACAAATAAAATGAAAATATTTCCTTAAAACAAGTAGATATTATCTACGTAAGTGCTATATTATAGTTAAGTAAAAAACTAAGAAACTTGGCTTTTTAGTAAGAAAATGTATTTGAGAGAAGCTTGCGGAGCATTTCAAAAAGAGGGGGATAAAAATGGGAAGTTTTTTTAGTGCTTTAATTGCTCTGATCGGTTTGGTAGTAATCATTGTTTCTGTTATTTGGTTGCTAATAAATGTTTTTAGAAAAAAAGAGAAGAAAAAACCGTCTAGTTATATTGGTGTAGGCTTTGTCTTATTTATTATTGCCCTGTTCATTCCTATGACTGAAGAAGAAAAAAATATTCGAATCGATGAACAGAAAATGACTTATAGTGATTTATTGAATGCAGTGGAGGATAAAGAAACCGAACTTGCAAAATTAGATGAAGCTTTCAAAATAGAAGAAGAAAAATTAGAAGCTAAACAAGGTGAAGTAAAAGATAAAGAGACAGAAGTAGAAGAAATAGATAGCTTGATAAGTGAAAAAGAAAATATAAAATCTGAAATTGCGGAATTAGAAAATCAACATGAAGATCAAAGTAATTCTTTATCAGATAAGTTAAAGCAAGAAGAAGAAAAATATGAGCAGGAATTACAAGAAATAAAAAACGAACATGAAACAGAACTTGAAGAACAAACAGAAAATTTTCAATCAAAGGAAGAAGAAATTAACAATGAAATTCAAAAGCTAGAAACTAAGGTTACTAATAAAGAAAAGACAACAGAAGAAGATATTGTGGCTTTGGATCAGAAGGTTGAAGATGAGGAAAAAATAGTAGAAGAAGAAGTTTTAGGTGTAAATGAAAAAGTCGAGGCTAGAGAAAAAGAACTGGAGGACTTAAAAGAAGAAATAGAGCAAAGAAACGAGGAATTAAATAATATAGGCGAGGCCATCAAAGAGAAAAATGAAGAACCTGTTTCACTTAGTGCTGGAATGTTTACAGCAGGAAAAGATTTTTCCCCAGGTCGATACAAAGCGGTTTCAGATAAAAATGCAGAAAATTTCTTTGTATACAATGCTTATGGCGACACGGTAGTTAACACTATCCTTGGCAACGATGAGGACTTTAGTGAAAAAGAATATGTGTTCGAGATTGAAGATGGAGGCAGTATAGAATCGAGTGGAGCAGTAACGCTCATACCTGTACAATAAATATAATAATGTTTAAGCGGTGCATTACCGTAATATAAATCTCAGACAACCTATGTATGTATGTTTGGGTGATTGTAAATAAAATAATAGTTTTATTAATTAAAGCTTAAAAGAGTTAAACATTTATCAGTAAAGAAGGTACTAATAAGTAAATAGGGAAAATAAAAATAACTCGCATGAATTACATGGCGAGTTATTTTTTGTAATATTACGTTTCAAGCAATTGTTTCTTCTTCGTTTGAAACTCTTCTTCTGAAATTATGCCATCGTCTAGTAACTCTTTATACTTTCTGATCTCTTCTGATGCACTTGCAGGTGGTGCTGTAGAAGTAGAATTGTATTTACTGTTCATGATGTCCTCAGCATATTCTTTTATTTCATGAGCTTTCGGAGAGTCTTTTTTAATGAATGCTATAGTGTTTTCATCTTTTACAGCTTCGAACACGCCGCCTTTTCCTTCACTACTACCGCTAAAGGCAAATTGCAAATAACCCGTAGTAATTCTAGGTTCTTTAAGCTGAACACTCGTAACATTTCTTAAATCAATAGACTTTTCTCCGTCAAGCCCATGGTTAACAGCGTTGGTTAAACCTTTTCTTTTAATACGTAAAAAGCTTCCTTCAAGGATTACTGTAGTTTTAGATGATTTAAAATAATATTCTTTTTTATCACTCATACTAATGCTCCTTCCGCTTATATTAATATTAAACAAAACTTTAGTACTATGATTTTAACAAAAAATAAAAAAATATACATTAACTTTCTGAAATATAACAGTACTATCTTTAAAAACACGTAAAAAATATATACGTATGAATTTCTATGGAATGTTGTCATTGAAGGTTAATTTACGTATGTATTAAATTGGTACATATAATTTTGTATTAGTAAGTATGTATGTAACAAAATACCTATTAAGTTACATTCAAAAGTGCTAAAACACTGGATTATACTCAATTGTATGGTATGATTCTAGTTAATAAGAAATATGTTACATTCAAAACCTTGATTTTATTGACTTTAGAAAAGAGGAACTCGAATGACAATAAAAAATACTGATAAACGAAAAGAAGTAAAAAATGTACAACCCTTAAGGTTATTAAATCAAATTGAGGATATGAAATGGAGCTTAAAAAAATATTGTTCCCAAAGGGATTATATTTTGTTTTTAATGGGCATTAATACTGGTCTGCGTGTTAGTGACTTATTGCAGTTGCAGGTAAAAGATGTTTTTGGTAAGAGAAGCTTAATAATCAAAGAAGGAAAAACACAAAAACCACGGAAAATTTATTTGAATAACATTTATGATGAATTAGAAAGCTATTTAAGCGGCCTCAAAGGATCGAAATGGGTTTTCCCAAGTCGTAAAGGTGATAAGCCTATCACTCGTATTCAAGCTTATAGGCAACTTAATAAGAGTGCTAATATGGTAGATATCAATGAGGGAATTGGCACGCATACGATGAGAAAAACTTTTGGATATTGGTACTATAAAAAAACAAATGATATTGCTTCATTGCAAATGATATTGAATCATTCGCATCCAGAAATAAGTTTAAAATATATCGGTATTACTGAAGAAGAAATTGAAAATAGTTTGAGTAGTTTTATGTTATAGGTTTTTATTGTAGACGGGGGCTATTTATTACCATTGCCAGATAGAGTGGCAGTGAAAAAGTATAGGCACTTCTACGCCCGCATACGGTATTCATTTACACTTAGAGCGATTTCTTTAAAAGAATTTACTGGAATTACTATTTTAAATATAAGGAGCTTTTTGCATGGGAAGAGCAAGTAACAGAAAAAAAGAAAAAAGGAAAAATAATCGAACTCCAATTTCTTCACATGAGAGGCAAAATAAAAACTTAATTCCACCAATAAACAAGATTGACAAGTTGAGTTTAGCTTCATGGTCTGATGAAAGAATGCCTGAAAATATGTGGGTTGCATTAATAATTTGTTTAAATGAAAGGGAAGAAGCTATATATAAATTAAAATTGATTACGAAATATTTTTATGATCTCGAAGAAGAAAAAAGACCAAAAAGCTTATCAATAACTAATTTATCGAAACTCGATGATGAAGTATTTGAAGGATTTTTAGATTTGGCATGTAATCATCTAGAATTAAGAGAATCATTAACTCCTTTAGATTTATTTGAAAACCTTCCTAATAAAAATAAGTGGGGGAAATACTTAAGTATTTATAGCAATGAAGAAGAGTGGGGGAAATTATACTTAACTGTAGCTAATTGTATTGATCAACAATCGTTAGAATCTACAGATTGTAGATGGTTCATTGTGCATTATATAGCGGTTATAGGTCGCCTTAATTTGCAAAACCCAGAACAGGGTGAAATGATTCTTAATTACCCTTATGTAGAAGAAGAAGAAAAAGTAAAAGGATTTATAAGAAGTAGTGAAGGAGCTATTTCCCAGATGTTTTCAGAAGAAGATGATGGAAAATGGGTATATGATTTTTGGGAGCAGGGGATGAAAGATACTCCTTGCTGGAAATTAGGATTTGAACCTAGTTTGGATCAGACTCTTGATATAGAGAGGGAAAGTCTAACAATTGTGAAAAGCCAATTAAAAAAATATTTTACTATGACTAATACCACTACAAAAGTCGATGCCAAACATGACACCATCTTTGGTTTAGCTATGTACTGCTTGGAAATACTAGATGAATTGAGTAGCTATAATAATAATACGACTATTATAAGTAGGTTGGGTTTAAGAACTATCACAGAATGTTATATTAGTTTAGCTTATCTATGCCATAAAAATAATGAAGAATTATGGATAGCATACAGGAATTACGGTTCTGGACAAGCTAAGTTGACCTCGTTGAAATTCGAAGAAATGGAAGGGACACCAAAATATGCGAATAAAGAAACACTAGAAGCATTAGCCAATGAGGATAAATGGGAGGAGTTTTTAAATATTAATTTGGGTCATTGGGAGAAATCTAATTTAAGATCGATGAGTAATAGTTCAGGAGTCAAAAAAACGTATGATACTTATTACGATTGGACATCTAACTTTTCTCATGGACAATGGGCTGCTGTTCGAAATTCTACTTTTGATACATGTGGGAACCCTATGCATAGGCTTCATAGAATCCCTAAAGAAAAACCCGAATTAAATGATGTCACACAGGATGCTAAGATATTAACTAATAAAATATTGGATTTAGTAAATAAAAATTACCCTGAAGTCGATTTGAAGTTATCTTAATGATTATTCAATTGAAAAATAAAATATGTTAGGAGGCAGACAATGACAAGGTCTAGTATGGTGGGGGCTACTGATTATAGCGGACAATCATTGCAAGAAATGATCGTTGATTTGAAGGATTGGAAAAATAACATCAAAGAGGTGCAGAATATTTTTGCAGAAACAATTAAAGACCTTCAAGAAAATGGTTATTGGGCTTCGGTAGATTATGATTTTGAAGTCAGTTGTTATTCATTAGAAAGAGACTTTAAGAATAGCCTAACGGACATAGATGAAGTTTTGTGGGGTATCAATAATGAAATACAAGACTACCATGTTAGATTATTAAAAAACCGTGGACAAAAAGCAAAGGAAGATCATGCTCATCATAGGAAAACCTGGAAAGCGTCTATAAGGGCTTATGATAACAGTATCGAGTTCAATAAGTTAGAAACTTTATATAAAGAAGGTTCTGACATGACTGGGGATATGATTGACTTACTAAATCTATCGAGTAGACTTCAAGATTTTGTAGGAAGAAAAAGAAATCATAGTCCCCATAGTACTTCGAATACATCATATATTAATAATTTTCATGCTTCTGTGCAAGGATATATGCAAAATATCAATAGTCAAGGAGTAGAACAGTTTAATGATAATTCTTCATCTAACAATGAGGAGATAGAGAAACTGAAGGAAACTATCTACGAGTTAAAAGAATCAATTCTACCTGAAATAAAAGAAAAACGTGAATTTGAAGAAATCCGAGAGAATATTTTGGATTTAGAAAAAGAAATTAATGCAGATCATCCAAAGAAAAATCGTGTTAAAAGTTTTGGTAAATCTTTAATCGAAGATATGCAAAAGTTCAATACAATTAATGCATTTTCGGTAAATGTAAATCCGTATATTGCTCAATTGACAAGTCTTATTAATAATTTATAGTTGTTGCTTGTAGTTTAATTTAAACACTAGTTAAAAGAATCAGACATAAATATACAATTATTAACTTTATGCTTACTTTAAAAGTTTTTAATGCAAAAATTATGAATCTGTGGTTTTTAAGCTGCATACGAGTAGGTGTATGGAATTGAATTTTATTAAAGTTCTAAAAAGTAAACATTCATTTGTTTGGGATATAATTTCTGATCGAACTTTTCAATTCATAATTAATACAAGTATAAGCATCATCGGTTTTGTATTAATTCCGCTATATATTCTTTATCATAAGGAAGTAAATACTTTTGTAATGAATTTATGGCATAAGGATATTATTAAAAAAACAGCAAGCGAAAATGAATCTAATCAAAAAAATAGAAAAAGTAAAGAAGTGTTTGAAGATGATAGAATTAATAGTGAAAATTTGAAAAGTGAAGCATATGGAAGTGAAAGAAAACAAAAACATGAAGATTTTTTTTACACCAATGTATTGCTTGAACTTCAAAAAAAAGTAGTTAAAATTCAAAGAGAGTTAGTGGTTTATCGTTATGAAGTATTATATGAAACTAGAAGGGCTTATTTGAGTGATTTGATAACATTTATAGAGGAAAATGAAACTCAATTTACGAGTGAATTGGAAAAAAATATTAAAAATAAGGCTATTGAATTTCGAAAAAAAATAGGGGATTTTGATGAGCACGATGAAAGGACTAGAAAATTATTGGGGCCTCAAGCAGAATGGCATGCTAGTATAGTTGAAAGAAAAAAAGAAATAGCTGAAGAGAAATTTAGTGAACTAACAGCATTAATCGAAGAGTATAAAAGAAAATATTTAGATTCATAGTAATATATTAAGGAAGTAAAAAAAAATTTTGGCATTAGGATTGATTGCTAATGAAAAACAATATACTATATAAAGTAATTAACAATCATTTAGGCATGTAATTAACAACCGTTCCTACAATTTTTAACCCTTCAAACAGCTAACAAACGCTGTTATATCAGCACTTTCAAGGAAAACATGATGGGCGGCGGCTTCACGATCGACAATCCGAACGCCATCGCTTCCTGCGGCTGCGGCGCATCGTTCAAGACCGCAACCAAAGAAGGTACACCGGAGAAGTGCTAGAAAAATAGCTTTAGAAAAAGCGGCTGTCAGTGCACAGCTGCTTTTTTTGTGTTTTACTGGTCACATACAGGCATAATTTGTAAAATGTGAAAATAGGGGAGTCAGTTATGAAAAAACGAACAATCTTTACAGGAACGCTTGGAATACTTATGCTGACAGGCTGTGGAAGCAGCTTATCAGACGAAGAACAGCAGTACATAGACAAAGTGGACGAAAGTGCCACAGAAATTCACGAGCTGGACACGCAGCTTACAGAAGCCGTGAACGCTGTAGAAAATGAAGAAGAAGGGGCAGCCGAAGAATTGCAAAGCATGCAGGAAGATATTTTTGTAACAGCCTATGATAACGTCGAAGCAATCAGCGTGCCGGAGGGCGAAGACATGCAGGCAGTGTATGACGCGCACGTTTCTTATGCAAACCAATATGTGTTTATTGCTGAAGAGTTAATGAGCACCGAGGATTTGCAGCAGTCGATTGGAGAAAACATCAACCCGGTGCTTGAGCGGATGGAAGAGGAGGAGAGCAGCTTTGCCGACACGGTGGAGGAAGAAACCGGCGAAGAGATCAGCTTTGAATAGCAAAAAAACGATCCGTATTCGGGATCGTTTTTTTATTAAAACATATGGGAGCTGTGTCCTGGCTGGACTTTTGCCTTTGGATTAATATAATTCATCGCATTGTTGACGGCTGTAGGAGCTTCTCCGAAGCCGGTAGCAATTAATTTTACTTTGCCGTCGTAGGAAGTAACGTCTCCTGCTGCGTATACGCCCGGAATATTCGTTTCCATTTTCGTGTTTACAATGATGGAATTTTTATGAATATCAAGTCCCCATTCTTTAATAGGGCCCAGTGAAGAAACGAAGCCGTAGTTGACGATCAGGGAATCAACGTCGACGATCTGCTCATCGGAGCCTTTCACTTCTTCGAAAACGACCTGCTGAATACGTTCGCCATCTCCGATAACATCTTTAACCTGAAACGGTGTGAGAATATCCACATTCGACTGGTTAAGCTGTTCGACACTGTGCTCGTGGGCACGGAATTTATCCCGGCGGTGGGCAAGAGTGACATCTGCAATCGGATCAAGCATGTTTGCCCAGTCAACAGCCGAGTCGCCGCCGCCTAGAATTGTTACTTTTTCACCGGCAAACGCCTGAAGATCGTTAACAAAATAATGAAGATTCGAATCTTCGTATGGTTCCATTCCGTCGATTTGAAGCTTCCTTGGCTGAAAGGCGCCTACACCGGCGGTGATAATAATAGTGCGGGTGTAATGGACTCCTTTATCCGTGTGGAGCTCGATAAGATCATCTTCGTTGCGGATAACATTTTCTACGCTTTGTTCAAGCACTACTTCCGGATTGAACGGGTTCATCTGTTCAATTAAATTATCCACAAGCTCCTGGGCACGGACCTTCGGAAACCCTGCCACATCATATATAAACTTTTCGGGGTAGAGGGCAGCAAGCTGTCCCCCGAGTTGTGGCATACTTTCAATAATTTTAACTTTAGCCTGGCGCATTCCTCCGTAAAATGCGGTAAACAAACCGGTAGGGCCGCCGCCAATAATGGTCACATCATATATATCTGACTCTAATACCACTAAGGTACACCTCCAAGAATCTTTTCAAATTTCAATCCATTATAATACTGATTGAGAAAAATAGAAACCAATTGAGAAATTGTTTCAAGAGTTACATTGTAACATAAGCAAAATCAGTGCCAAGGGTATTTCCCTGCTGCGTTTAGGAAGAAGGGATGAAAAAAGGTGAAAATCGGGAAAAAGGTTGAAATATTATAGCAAAACCCATAATATTAAATACGGGGTTTGTGTCTATTTTTTTACAAAAAGCAACGCGTTAAAAGCAGAAAACGAAGCGAACTTTTCTTTTTTATTAAAGAAAAGTCGGTTTGATATAGTTATGTACGTGAAATAAATCACATACATGGGCTGCTTTTAACAAAAATCTAAAAGATGGAAGTGATTGACATGGCAGGAAAAACAAATATTGTTATTTTAGGCGCTGGCTATGCTGGTCTCGTTTCCGCTTCAAAGCTTGCAAAAGAAGTAGGAACAGACAATGCAAACATTACGCTGGTCAGCAGGCACGATTATCACTATCAGACAACCTGGCTGCACGAGCCGGCTGCAGGAACGCTTCACCATGACCGCACCCGTATTAAAGTCAGTAAAATTCTTGATTTAAATAAAATTAACTTTGTACAGGACGAAGCTACAAAAGTTGTTACAGAAGAAAAGAAAGTAACGCTTGCTTCCGGCGGCGAACTGCAGTACGACTACATTATCGTAGGCGTTGGGGCTATTTCTGAAACATTCGGCATCGAAGGCGTTTATGAAAACTCCTATCACCGCTGGACGGTGGACGGCGCCCGCCAGATGAAGGACCGCATTGAGTATATGTTTGCCCGTTATCACAGCGACGAAGCAAAAGAAGAAGACCTGACGTTTGTTGTAGCAGGCGCTGGTTTTACCGGTATGGAATTCATGGGCGAGCTGAGTGAACGTGTACCTAAGCTTTGTAAAGAGTACGATGTACCGCGCAATAAAGTGAAAATGTACGTTATCGAAGCGATGCCAACAGCACTTCCAGGCTTCGATCCGGAGCTTGTGGAATATGCCATGAATCTACTCGAAAACCGCGGAGTGGAATTCAAACTGGATTCACCGATCAAAGCAGTAACGGAAAACAGTGTAGAGTTGAATACTGGTGAATCCGTGAAAACATCGACAGTAATCTGGGCAACTGGTGTCCGCGGCAATCCGCTTATCGAGGAATCTGGTTTTGAAAACAACCGTGCCCGTGTGAAAGTTGATGACGATCTGCGTGCTCCCGGTCATGAACGCGAATTCATTATCGGTGACTGTTCTCTGATCATCAATACAGAAATCGACCGTCCGTTCCCGCCGACAGCTCAAATCGCTCTCCAGCAGGGCGAAACAGCTGCCGACAATATCAAAGCATTGATGGAAGGACGTCCGACAGAAGCATTTGTAGCTGATATCAAAGGTACAGTGGCTTCTCTCGGTGGAAAAGAGGCGATTGGCGTCGTAGGTTCGAAAAAGCTTTACGGCCGTCCTGCTTACTTTATGAAAAAAGTGATCGAAAACCGTGCACTATGGGTTCTCGGTGGCTTTGGCTTCCTGCTCCGCAAAGGACAGAGCCCGTTCTAAAAGGAATACAGGAAAATAAGAATCCCCCGGCAAACTATGCCGGGGGCTTCTCAGGCTGTCGAGAAAGTCTCCTTTCTCGACAGTTTTTTTGTAGGCAAGCGCCCCGAAGGGTCGTATACTAAAAAGA
>NZ_JBQLIA010000025.1:0-41533 GCF_056034345.1 Marinococcus sp. LNSP9103-4
CAGGCTATTTCTTTTTATCATAGCACAAAAAAACTGCCGACAAACTCTAAAATTAGAGTCATTGTCGACAGTCTGAAACAGACTCCTTTGGGTGGAGTCTGTTTTGTTTATATTCGTTTGTAAAATACCATTAATGATAGGAGGGACGATAAGGAGAAATACTGACATCATAAACCTCCCAGGCCTTTTTCAATGGTTGGACATCTGGAAGAAAATGAATGGCAACGCCTTTTACAGCAAATGGATGCAGGGCACGAAACAGTACTTCTATATCTTCGTGCAATGCAACCCAGGATTAGACTGCATACCAGGATAGGCTCTCAGGCGTACCTACAATGATTTCCGTCCCCTGAATGGCATAACCGATAACCAGCGGTGTCATAAAGTGCTCCCTCCCTACGTGAAAACCAGAAGCCATGTCTTAATTTGAAGCAGGGATGGCTTGGAAAGTAATACTTTAAATCGTTATTCAATTGTCCTTGTCATCACCGTTGTACTGTTTTTAAAAACCATTTTGACGTGTGAGTATCTAATACTTCTACATAGTTTCCGAAAAATAAGGTTTTCTGATGAAGCTGCCAATATTTCCGGAATAAATGCATTGTCCATTCTTCAATGGAAAGCATCGTCTTGTCGTCCGGCGGTGAAGAAGTAATACAGTAGGTGCCGTAAAAAAAACGTTTAAGCCTCGGATTCACGTTAAGAGCGGGAGCATCGAGTGCAATATAGGCGGCATAGTTTAACGTTTTTGGCAGAGGATCATTGGCAAACAAGGAATAATTCTGCCATTCGTGAGGGTGATAATAATACATATAAAAAGGAAGCAGCAGCGCCATCTCAAAATTATCTGCTGCCTGCTGGACAAATTCCTCAACGCTTGAAGGCTCTTCCTGTTCAATGTGATTCATCATTTCTTCATACACAGCATGTTTCATTTCGTATTTCATGAATGCTGCTCCTTTCTCCGGGCCTGCAGCATTTAATAATAGATAAGCGTTATTTTAATATAAACGATTTGAACGGGCTGGAAGAATGTTGGAAAGGCACAGGCCCCGTTGTTTTAAAAGTAATTTTTGAAAATATAAAATTCTGTATTATTAAAATTATTTACCCGTTTAATGATATTTTACTCATATCTAAAGTTTCAATTAAAACTGTGTAAAAAATAGCATTATTGATACATTATTTAGAAAAAGATTCAGGGCCAGATGTAAATAAAAAAAATACTGGAAGAAAGAGCGTTAAGACAAGGAAATCAATAAATCCACCAACCATTTTATGTAAAGTTGTGTACTGTTTTTTCGGTAAATGACTGTATACTTAGAAATTAAAATTTCAATACAATAAATATTACGATTGAGAAGTAACATTAAATATACACAGAATCACGGAAAAATGGAAAAATATAATTGAAAGGGTTTACATAAGGAGTGGAATTAATTACAATGAGTTTATTATTACGAAAGCGCTTACTCTAATTTAGGAGGTTCACTTATGAAAAAAGTTAAAGTGGGTTTTTTAGGATCAGGCTTTATTGCTTCGGTACACGGCTCTATTCTGCAGGAGGACGAACGCGTGGAAATCACAGGAGTTGCAGACATTGTCCTGGATAATGCAAGAAAATTAGCAGACGCTCTTGAGGGGAAGGTGCAGGCTGTGGAGACGCTGGATGAATTAATTGCTTTAGGCGTCGATACTGTATACGTGACCACCCCAAATACGACTCATGTAGAGCCTGTCATCAAATGCCTGGAAGCAGACCTGAATGTATTTAGTGAAAAACCGATGGCTGTGACCGAGGAGGGCGCTGAAAGAATTAGGGCAGCAGCAAAAGGATCAAAGGGTGTTTACAATCTGGGAATGAATCGGCGGTACGCAAATACCCATAAGAAGGTAAAAGAATGGATTGAAGGCGGAGAACTCGATCCGCATCTTGGCCAGTTTAAACTTAACCGCGGGGAATTGCTTAACCCGGCATGGACAGCTGATTCAAGTAAAACAGGCGGCTTTTTATACGAAACAACAATACACCAAATTGATCTTCTGCCGTACTTTTTCGGTCCGGTAAAAACTGTTCGGTGCGAAGCAAGACAAAATATTTCCGATAATGAATTTGACGATTTTGCGGTGCTGGTTACATTTGAAAACGGAGGTATTGCGACGCTTGTTTCTTCCGCTCATTCAGGCTGGAGTTTTCCTTTTGAAGCTATTGAAATCTACGGGAAATACTCTACAGCTACAACAGCTGAGCTTGAAACGGTTCGCTTGTCTCCCGGATTGGAAAAACAGATGATAGCCGAAGATTATACACAAGTGCCATTTTACGAGAAGGGCGGATATATCGAAGAAGACCGGCTGTTTATTGATGCTCTGGTAAATGACACAGTACCGCCAGTGGATGTGGATGATGCGTATCAATTAACGATGCTTATCAATGCCATTTATGAAAGCGCCAGATCGGGTGAGGAAATAGACTTTGCAAGTAGAGTAAAGGCACTAAAGAAAGCATAGAGGCAGGTCGCAGAAGGGGAAAGAAAATGAAGTTTTCAATATGCAGCTGGGTGTTTGGCGATCAGCCGATTGAACAGACGATGCGGGACGTGGCAGAGATGGGGTATGACGAAATTGAAATTCATGCCCATGACCATGACTGGGACGAGCTAAACACACTGGCAGACGAATTACAGTTAACGATTCGCGGTTTAACAGCAAATGCCGGATGGCCTGATAAAGCGACAGATCTGTCCCAGACAGATCGGGCGATGCGAAAAAAAGCCGTAGAATATTTTCATGAACAGATCGACCGGGTGGCCAGAGCTGGTGCAGAATATTTTGTGATGTCCCCATGCGCGCCCGGCAAATCAGCTCCTGAAAACGGTGAGAAGCAAAACGGGGAGGCAGCTGTGAAATCCCTGCAGGAGCTAGCTCCTTACGCGGAAAGTCAAAATGTTATTTTAGTCCAGGAGCCGCTTAACCGGTATGAAAGCTGTATTATAAACAACGGGGCCCAGGCCCGGACGTTTGTAGAAGAAGTAAATCATTCTTCAGTGAAAACGATGCTTGATACGTTCCATATGAATATTGAAGAAACCAGCTTCGAGGCAGCTTTTCGTAATGCAGGAGAGGGTCTGGCGCACTTACACGTGGCAGACAGCAATAGACAGGGAATCGGAGAAGGCCGCCTTGACTGGGGGGAGTTAGCTGAAATCGTCAAAAAAACCGGCTACAATGGCACGATTACCTTAGAATGCCTGGCGCCGGGGAAAGATCCATTTAATCCCGACAAAGGAGAGGAACCGAAAGAAAAACTGTATCAGGACGCCGCTCAGTCGCTGCCGAAAATGAAACGGTTATTCGGCTAAAAACGCATTTATTTTTTAAAATTTACTTAAGCGCTTAAGTAAATCTGCAGGAAGCTTTTGCATTGAAAATATGCTGCTCCCTGCACAGAGAGAATATATGGAGGTGGAGAAACAATGGAAGAAGAAAAGAAAACAATTAATGTCGGAATGGTGGGCTACAAGATGATGGGGAGAGCCCACAGCCATGCGTACCGCGACGTTCCCTTCTATTTTGATAGTCCGGTAACGCCGAGACTTGATACGATTGTTGGAAGGGATTCTTCTCGGGTGGGGCCGGCTGCTGAAAAGATGGGCTGGTCCCGTCACACCACAGACTGGCGTTCCCTGATTGATCGTAGAGATATTGATTTGGTTGATATAGTGACTCCCAATGATACTCACAGTGAGATTGCCATTGCAGCAGCGGAAGCCGGCAAGCATGTGCTGTGTGAAAAGCCGTTGGCATTATCCGTGGAAGAAGCGGTCCGGATGCGCGATGCTGTAGAAAAAAATAATGTAACTCACATGCTCTGCCACAATTACCGGTTTGCTCCAGCGGTTCAGTTTGCCAAACAGCTGATTGACAGTGGAAAACTGGGGCGTATTTATCACATACGGGCAACATTTCTACAGGACTGGCTGATGGATCCCAACTACCCGCTCACCTGGCGCATGCAGAAAAATATTTCGGGCTCGGGTACGCTTGGCGATCTTGGCGCTCATATCATTGACCTTGCCAGATTTCTCGTGGGCGAATTTGACGAAGTAGCGGGAATGATGAAGACCTTTGTTAAAGAGCGCCCGCTTGGTGATACCGTGCACAATCTCCAGACGGAGATCCGGGAAGGCGAGTGGGGCGAAGTAACGGTAGATGATGCTTCTGCCTTTCTCGCCACTTTCCAGAACGGGGCGATGGGCACATTTGAAGCCTCCCGGTTCAGCCGCGGCAACCGTGCTGGCAACCGTTTTGAAATTAACGGGGAAAAAGGATCCATTCGCTGGGATATGGAAAACATGAACAATTTAGAGTTTTACTTTGAAGAAGACGAACCGGGACTGCAGGGATTCAAAACGATCAACTGCACGGAAGCAGAGCATCCCTTTGCCGGGAATTATTGGCCGGCTGCCCATATTCTCGGGTACGAGCACACCTTCGTCAATTTGATTGCTTCTCTGATGGACAATATTGGGAATCAAACGAGCGCAGCTCCGAACTTTGAAGACGGAGTGAGGAACCAGGCGATTCTGGAGGCTGTCGAACGATCTGTAAACAAACGGGGATGGACGGCCATTTCCGAAATTTATAAACCAGACAGTGTTGAAATCAATTAAAGGAGGGTGTGCCATGGCACAGCAGGATATAAGAGTAGCGGTTTTAGGTCTTGGAAGACTGGGGATGTTTCACGCAAGCAATATGATGAACAAAGTAAAAGGAGCGGAGCTTGTTTTGATTTGCGACCCGATCGCTGAGCATGCGGAAAGGGCTGCAGAACAGCTTGGGGTACCGGCATGGACAGCGGACCCGGAGGAGGTTTTCCAGAATCCGGATATTGATGCGGTAGTGATCGTTACACCAACGAGCACGCATGCAGAGATGATTAAAAAGGCGGCCTCACACGGGAAGCAGATATTTGTGGAAAAACCACTCACCTCCACCATCGAAGAAGCGGACGAAGTCATTGAAGTGGTAAAGAAAGCTGATGTCATCTGCCAGGTTGGCTTTATGCGCCGGTATGATCCGGGATACTTTGATGCCAAGCAGCGAATTGATGCTGGAGAGATTGGAAAGCCGATTTATTTTAAAGGCTTTACACGAGACAGCGGTTCTCCGCCGGCCTCCTTCATTAAAAACAGCGGCGGTATCTTTCTGGATTGCTCTATTCACGATTACGACATCGCACGGTATTTAATGAGCTCCGAAATTTCCTCGGTTTCCGGTCATGGACGGATTTTAATGAATCCATTCATGGAAGAATATAACGACGTCGACCAGGCCATTACGTATCTCGAGTTTGAAAACGGCGGAGCGGGCGATGTGGAAGCAAGCCGGAATTCGCCGTATGGACACGATATCCGGGCCGAAATTATCGGAACAGAGGGCGCCATCTTTGTCGGTTCCCTGCGTAACAGCGATGTCACTGTTCAGAGCAGCACAGGAAGTAACCACGAGATTGTACCTAACTTTCAGATGAGATTCCGTGAAGCATACGTGCAGGAGCTCGAACAATTTATTAAATGTGCCAAAGGAGAAGAAAGCCCGCGGGTTACTTCAGTGGATTCCAAAATCAATATGCAGGTAGCGCTCGCAGCAACCCGTTCCTATATGAATAATGGAGAGCGTATCAATATGCAGGAACTGTACCAGGACAAAGTGTACGTACTGTAAAAAGGAAGGGGAGGAAGAGATGCTGTATGGATTAAACGGCTCTACAACAGATCAGTGTACGTTGGAAGAAGATATCCTTGTTGCAGAGCATGCAGGCTATGACGTAGTAGAGCTTAGGACGTACAAGCTCGAGAGCTTTTTAAAGGATCATACACTCGATGATCTGACTGAGCTGTTCACACGGACATCCGTGAAGGCGGATGCCATCAATGCCATCGAATTCTTTAACCTGAAGCAGGGGGAGGAGAGGGAGCAGGTGTTAAAAGACACAGAAAAATGGTGTCAAATCGCAAGCGCTGCCGGGTCATCCTACGTCATTGCTGTTCCGAGCCCGAGGCCTCCGGATATTTCAGATGAAGAAATCGTAAAAGACAGCGTGCAAATGCTTCAGGAAATGAGCGATATTGCAGGCAAATACCAGGTGAACATTGCACTTGAATTTATAGGTATTCAGGAGTTTTCGATAAAGACCCTCGAAGCTGCCAGAGAAGTTATGGAGAAAGTACATCGTGAAAATGTCGGGCTCGTTTTGGACGTTTTTCATTTTTACACCGGAGGCTCTTCTCTGGATGCGATTGAACAAACGCCATCTGAAAAAATATTTGTATTTCATATTAACGATGCAGAACATGCACGAATAGAAGAGCTTGAAGACAAAGACCGAATTTTTCCAGGCCTCGGAGTAATTCCTTTACAGGAGATTGGGAAAAGAGTGCAAAAAATAGGACATATACGTATGGTCGGTTTGGAGTTGTTCCGGCCCGACTACTGGGAAATGGAAAAATATCACTTAGGAGAGCAGTCTTACCGGCATGTAAAAGAAGCAACGGGTAAAATGTTTATATAAAGATCAGATCATTCTAAAAAACGTTCATCTGGCGGCTGCCGGTTGATAAACTTCTTTCCCGAAACCACGAAAAACTCATATTGAGCCTATTTCCCTTAAGGAAAGAAAGGAGGAAGGAAGGGAGGACCTTTCCCTTCTTAAATTCAAATGAAAAACAATCAAAGTTTTTATATAGTATCAGTTGCACTGGTTGCTTCACTGGGAGGGCTGCTCTTTGGCTATGACACGGCCGTTATTGCCGGAGCAGAACAATCGGTGCAGCTGTATCTCGTGGATAGTTTAGGATTAGGTTCGCTTATTCATGGATTGACCGTTTCAAGCGCCCTTGCCGGTTGTATTATCGGGGCCTTAATATCCGGCTTCATTGCGAATAGTATTGGCCGGCGGAATACGCTGATTATTGCTGCGACTTTGTTTGCTTTATCCGCCCTGGGATCTGCTTATCCGGAGCTTTTCTTTTTCACCCGGGGTGAGCCAACATTATCTTTGCTGATTACATTTAACCTGTACCGTATTCTCGGTGGTATTGGTGTAGGTCTTGCCTCCGCGATTGCGCCGGTTTACATCAGCGAAATGAGTCCCCAGCATATCCGCGGGAAGCTTGTGGTGCTGTATAACATGGCCGTTGTGTTCGGTCAGACAGTCGTATACATCGTAAACTGGGGAATCTCACGGGGGCAGTCAAGCGCCTGGATCGACGAAACCGGCTGGAGACTTATGTTCGCTTCCGAGCTCGTGCCGGCTGCATTGTTTTTCTTTTTGCTTCTATTTATTCCGGAGACGCCGAGGTATCTGGCTCTTAAAAATGCAGATACGCAGGCATACAATGTACTGGAAAAGCTGCACGGATCCAAGGAAGCTGCCAGTCGTACGCTTTCGAGTATCCAGGAATCACTAAATACCAAAGTGCAGAAAGTCAACTTATTTTATTACGGTAAGCTGGTTTTGATCGTTGGCTTCACTATTGCTGTCCTGCAGCAGTTCATCGGGATAAATATTATTCTCTACTATGCTCCGCGAATATTTGAAAGCCTCGGCGCCGGTCAGTCCGCTTCGATGCTTCAAACTGTGCTTGTAGGTGCTATAGGCGTTGTTGTTTCCTTGATTGCGATTCGTCTCATCGACAGAAACGGGAGGAAATTTTTGCTATTATTAGGCTCAGCAGGGTGTGCTATATGTTTAGTGACTGTAGCTATGCTGTTCTTTGCAGGTATTTACGGTGTCGCCACTCTTGTATTTATTTTAGGATTTGTAGCGTTTTTCCAAATGACATGGGGGCCAGTCGCCTGGGTAATGCTTTCAGAAATGTTTCCGAATAAAATCAGAGGCCAGGCAATGTCGCTTGCTGTAACGCTTGTCTGGGGTGCTAATTTATTAGCTTCCACGACGTTTCCACCGCTGAATGAAGCCTTTGGTGTCGGGTCATTTTTGATCTACGGCTCAGTAAGCACGTTCGCGTTCTTCTTTATTTGGAAATTCGTGCCTGAAACGAAAAATAAATCGCTCGAAGAAATTGAGCAAATCTGGCTCGATCAAAAATCGAAAAATGATCAGGCAAAAGCAGATAGACAGTCTAAACTATCCTAGGATAATGGTGATGAAAATTTAAGACAAAAAGCCGAGGAACCTTTAGAAGATTCCCGGCTTTTGTAACTGAAAGTAGGTTTTACAGTGAAAATAGGACTGAACGGATCGACTACAAATCAATGCGACTTACTTGAAGACATTGAAGTAGCAGAAAAGGCAGGGTTTGAGACATTAGAGCTCCGCACCTATAAGCTCGACTCTTATTTGGAAGATCATTCAATTACGGAGCTGGCAGAGCACTTTCGAAAGTCCGCAGTTCGTCCCTGCGCCATCAATTCTATCGAGTTTTTTAATATGAAACCGGAGCTTGAGCAGCAGAAAATACTGCAGGAAACAGAGCGCTGGTGCCGGATCGCTTCAAAAATAGGATGCCCATACGTAATCGCCGTGCCTAGTGAAATACCGGAGGGAATACCTAATGAGGACATTATCGAAAACACGTCCCGAATGCTTGAACGTATGGGGAGTATTGCTTCAAAGCACAATGTGAGTATAGCCTTTGAATTCATCGGCTATAAAAGTTTTTCAGTAAATGAGCTAAAAATGGCTGATTACATTGTATCGCGTACGGATCGACCCAATGTCGGCCTGGTTCTTGACGCTTACCACTTCTTTATTGGAGGCTCGCAGCTCCAGGATCTTGAACAACTGGATAAAGATAAATTATTTATTTTTCATATTGATGATGCCGAAGATGTGGCGGAAGAAGAGCGGACTGAGGCGAACCGGGTATTTCCGACTCTGGGAATTATTCCACTGCAGGATATCGGAAACACCCTGAAGCAGATTGGATACAACGGGGCAGCCAGTCTGGAGCTTTTTCGTGAAGAATATTGGGAGATGGAAAAACAGGAGTGCGCGAACACTGCCTATTATTATGTAGAAAAGGCTCTTAATGAAATATCCTCAAATTAAACAATTCGTATACAAGCTTTCGTAAATTTGCTAAAAAAAGTAAAGTAATTGAATATCCAATACGTATTTGTTTATAATAAACCGTCAAAAGTATAAACGTTGAAGGAAAGAGGGAAGTTAATAAGAAGGAGAAAGAGGAGAAAAATGAAACCAACCATTTACGATGTGGCAGAACGGGCGGGAGTTTCGATTGCTACGGTCTCAAAAGTAATCAATGACAAAGCCGACGTCGGACAAAAAACGAAAAAAAGAATACTGAAGATAATAGAAGAAGTAGGATATCATCCGAGCATGGTAGCCTCCGCGCTTACGGGGAAGCATACGCATACCATTGGACTGGTGATTCCAGATATTGCAAACCCATTCTTTGCAGAGCTCGCGAGAAGTGTAGAAGATACAGGACACGCAAATGGATACAGTGTGGTTATATGCAATACTGACAATGATCCCGAAAAAGAAGTCCAGTATTTGTGGTGGCTGAATCAAAAAAAAGTGGATGGAGTCGTGCTGGGCACTGGTATGCATAATATGGAATCACTCAGAGAATTTATGAATCAAAATATTCCCGTGGTGCTGGTGTCCCGGGATATCCCCACTCTTGCTGTCAGCACTGTACTGGTGGACGATTTTCGGGGAGGTTACCTGGCCGCCCAGCACTTGCTGGCATTAAACCACCGGGAAGTACTGCTGCTGGTTGGGGATTTGGACAATTCAAGTGAACAGAACCGTTTGAGAGGGTTTTACGCAGCTTTTGAAGAGGCGGGGCTTCCTAAAAAGAATGTAAAAATTATAGAAGAGCTGATGACTACCCAGCAGGCTGAGCAGGCTGTAATGGATAGGCTGAAAAAAGACATTAATATCAGTGCGGCGTTTGCCCTGACAGACTTTTTGGCTATAGGAAGCATACAGGGCGCGAGAGGAATTGGAAAAAGTGTGCCCGATGACTTCTCGGTAGTAGGATTTGATGACACGTTCATTGCTGTTCTCAGCCACCCGCCGCTGACCACGATCTCCCAGCCAATCGTGGAAATGGGGGAAGTTGTTACCCAGACGCTCGTAGATCAGATTAAAGGAAAAAAACAGTCAAGCAGAACGATTATTTTGGCTCCGGAAATAAAAGTAAGGCGAACTACAGCTGAAAATAATATAAGCCTGCAAGAGCCCGTTCAATGAGGTGTCTAAGCTGTTTTAAGATCTCAAATTGTGTCCAATAAAAAGCAATGTCACTCCATTAACAGGAAAGGCATTGCTTTTTTAACGCTATTTACTTTTGCGGAGCCGGGCTTTCTGTACTTCGGCTTTCGTTTGTTCGATCAGTTTATCACTCATATTAGCCATGGCCTGGGTGTGCGGGTTGTAGCTGAAAAAGATAGCTGGGAGAGGGAAAGAGGCTTCTTTTGTTTCAGCCCAGACCTCTTCAATTTCTTCCGGCAATTCATAAAACCCCACAGCCCAAACGTCAGGGAGCACATGATAATGGCTGTTAAGGAGGTTTACGTTTTGTCCCCCGTCGAACAACTGTCTTCGGGTATAATGCCGTTCCACTACCGTACCGTCCTCTTGAAGCATTACCGCCCGGTATTTTGTTTCTTCCATAATAATTGACCTTCTTTCTGGAACATGAATTTATAATTTATCGAATGAAATCTAAACCTCATGTTCCCGGTGAAAAGTAAAAATAAAAGTATTAACAACCGGACGAGAACTTTAATTGTGCAAAAGGTCTGTTTCAAAGAAAGACAGAGGCTTTAAACACTGCCAAATCAAGCATTAGTATTTTTAGAGTGGCAGGGACAGGTACGAACATGGTCATCCACCATACCAATGGCCTGCATAAATGAATACACCGTTACCGGTCCGACAAATTTGAATTTCCGTTTTTTCAATTCCCTGCTTATTTGAGAGGAAAGCTCTGTATAAGATGGAACCTCTGTTTCTTCTTTCCGCTCATGAATAATTGGGGTGAAATCAACATACCGCCAAAAGAAGGAAGACAGGCTGCCGTATTCTTCCTGGATTGTCAGGACTTTTGCAGCGTTATTTCGCACAGAAGCTAACTTGGCAGAATGTTTAATCACGCCGTAATAATGCCGAATATACTCCAGGTCTTCGTCTGCCATGGAGGCGCACTTCTGAATATCAAATTGCTGAAAAGCTTCCTGGTAATGGTGCCGTTTAGCAAGCACCGTGTTCCAGGAGAGTCCGGATTGAGCGCCTTCAAGCGTTAGCATTTCAAATAAATAGCTGTCATCTGTATTCGGACGTCCCCATTCATTATCATGATACTCCTGCATATGTTCATTTTTTTGTGACCATGAACATCTTTCCAAATGAGATCCCTCCTTTTGATAACAGTACTGACTGTAATGAAATAACTATATCATAAGGCAGGGCGTGCTGAAGCACAGGACTTTGCCTGGTTTAAAAAGCTGCATTCGAAGGCTCCAGTCAATTTTAAACAAAAGCAGATTTCCTGTTACATTTTTGTAATGTAATGGTTTTCAAAGTTTTTTTTATACGCTAGGAGAGGAAAAAGAATCGTTAGAGAAAAACATAGCCAGTGGAATTAATCCTGAAAAATCGTAAGCAACAGTCTCATCAAATAACCTGGTAACAATGGAGGGGTGGCTCTTGCTGGAAAATAGAGAATATCAACAATCATTACATGAGGGTGTTAATCCAGCAATTGTAAGAGAGGTTGGATACGCAGAAGCGTTAATATACAGTGCGCTCATAAAAGAATTTAAAGAGCAAACGGCTTATTTTGGATTTTTGGAGAACGGATGGTTTCACTGCCAGGAGGCTGAACTTGCAGCGCAAACAGAGATGTCAGAACGCTATTTACGTAAAAAAGTTAGAAAATTGCAACGACTAGGGTTTATAGAAAAAAGGAAGCTTTATGGTGAAAACCTTAATTACTATCGTATAGCTGTATAATGAAAAGAAGAAGTTTTTGCTGGATTACACGTCCATTTATAAGCGCTGCTCTTAAAACCATAAATTAGATCTAATAAGTCCTTTGAGTTTTTTTAAACTTGAAGGGCTATTTTGTATATCTTCATGGCCAAAGTGAGTACAAACAAAAGAAAACGAGCCGCCGTGATCAGCAAAACGAACAGGTGGAATAACATCAGTCACCACTTATTCCGGCAGTTGAAAACCGTTTTTAATGACAACTGTCTTTTCTCTTCGGGAGAAAGGCCGCTGTTTTATTTGGCGGAGGTTTTCAAAAAATATGGATAAAAGAAAGTTTTGTACTTATTAGTTTGATTAAGGGGTATATAAGTTAAAGTAGTTTAAAAATGAAGAAATTTTTGGAAAATATCCGGAAACGGGCGGGAAATGAGGGAGAACCGATGGCTGTACGGGAATCAGCTTCCGATGAATACCAACAATCGGCAGTAGTCATCGTCGATAATGAAGGAGCGGAAGAAAGAGTAAATCTTCGCGTTTTGAGTAATAAAGCTATAAAAGCATTGGCAAAGGACAGCGGCTTAAAAATTAAATCAACCAGAAAACAGGATATGATTGATGAAATTATAAATCAGTCAGATGGCTTTAAGCTGACGATTCAACATGAGGAAGCAGAAAATGCAGAAGGCTCGTCTACAAGTCAAAAAAATGAAGAAAATTACGCCGGAGTCATTATTTCGAATAAAGATGGTAATGAAGAAGAGGTTAACCTGTATTCGATGGATAAGCAGGCTGTTAAAAAATTGGCGGCAGACAGCGGACTGCAGGTAACGAAAGAAGATAAAAACGGTATGATTAAGGAAATCATGAAACAGGTTAATGAAGCGTATCCGGGGACAAAAGAAACATCTGATGAGAATGGTAACGAAGACCTGTCTGAAAATGAAGAGGATAAGAGCAGCACAGACAAATCAGGTGCCGCAGGCTCTTCTTTTCTATCGAAAGCTGCACATGAAAGCCTCGTCCGTGGAGTTACACGTACCCTGGCTTCAGAATGGAAGAACGACATGCATAAAAAGCTCAAAGAAGAGCTCAAGCAGCAGGTGAAAAATGACTTTATGGAGAATTCATGGGACGATTTGATAAAAGAAATGAGGCGAGAAGCCACGAAAAGCAGCGACAGCAGAAAAAGTACTTCGTCTATCAAGGCCCTTGCCGACAAATAAAGGTTCGGCAGGGTCATTCAGAGTTGAGCAGTAAAGAAAGGAGAAAACATAATGACTGATAAAAAAGATAAAGTTACCTACGGGCTGATGGCAGCCGGAAGTTTGATCGGAGGAGCTATACCGATGATCACAAAGGGGATTAAAAAGAAAGACGGGGAGGAGGAATCTTCTGAAGATTCGAAGGAAGAAACCAATGCTTCGGAGGAAGAAAATGAAAGCGGGGGAGCAGCTTCCTTGTTGAAGAAGCCTCTAAAAAAAGCCGGGGAAGCCAAAGACAGCGTAAAGCAGACCGCAGAAAAATCGAAAGCGAAAATTCCCGGCATGTCAGGATCATCTTCAGAGAATAAAAATGAAGAACAGACGCCTAAAAAAGCAAGAATGGTTTCTAAAAATGAAGGCAGGCCGCAATTAAAAAATGCAGGGAACGCAGCGGGCTCTGCTTCCAAAGGAAAACCGGCGCCTTCTAAAAAGAAAAAATCCAAACAGAATGGCCCCCGGCTTACCGAAGTAATGGATAGCGTCAATGCATTTTTCGAAAACTATGTAGCTGAACCAAAGCGTATTACTTCTACAGAAGAAAAAGACGGCGTATGGCACGTAAAAATCGATGTGCTGAACAACGATGGCAGAAAAACGAAAGTGGAAACGTACGAAGCCACCGTAGACGAAGACCTGGAGATCACTTCATATAAGCAGGTGAAATAAATTCTACTATTAAGTTTGGCCCCATGCAGACTTCTCAAAAAGAAGTGCTGTATGGGTTTTTTAGTTGCTGATATGCCCTGGAAAAGCTTAAAAACTAATAGATTTACCACGTACAAGCAAAATTCAAAAGTATTTTCTTTCTTTATTTCTAATAATGTTACGCGAACACGGGCTTATTGTAATAATAGCGTAATATTTTAAATATATTTTCAGTAGTAATGAGTAAAAATACGGCAGTTTTTAGTGGAATATGTGTAGGAATACCTGTTAATTTTACATAATATGAAAAACTATTAAGGTTAGATTACAACTAAATTAATGTTATTGCCATTTGTACTTTTTCAAGGCATAATCGGTAGCGTTGTGTTTGAGAGACGGCACAAAAAAACAAAAGCAGTAAAACGACATGATAATCAATGCAGTGACGACGTAAAGGCAAGTAAACATATAGGTAAACTTTTCAATGGATTTCGTCATTAGGACGAATAACAAATATTATAATTAAAAAGGATGAATTATTTATGATGAAAAAGACACTATTCGGTACAGCAATTACAGCAGGCGTCGTATTCGGAGCACCACAGGCAGCAGACGCATCCATCGGCGACCATGGTTCTATGACTTACGGCGACGTTAACTCCTCTGTTGCAGAGCTTCAGGACACGCTGAAGGAAAAAGGCTACTTCCACGGAAATACTGGTTCTACATTCGGCCCAAGAACGCTCAGCGCCGTAAAAGACTTTCAGGCAGCAAACGGTATTTCTTCTTCTGCGGGCAACTACTTCGGCGTAGCCGGTCCGGAAACGCAGGCAGCTCTCGGCGGATCTTCTGATTCCTCAAGTGAATCCAGCGAAGAAGTAGCAGGAGCTTCGACTTCCGAGTCCTCGAACAGCACAAGCGGCGGCGAAACCATGACAGTGGAAGCAACAGCATACACTGCTGAGTGTGCAGGCTGCAGCGGCATCACGGCAACAGGCGTTAACCTTAACAACGACCGTGACGCTAACGTCATCGCTGTTGATCCGGACGTTATCCCACTCGGCTCCACTGTAAAAGTGGAAGGCATGGGCACTTATAAAGCAGAAGACACTGGCGGCGCTATTAACGGCAATCGCATCGACGTTCACGTACCAACCAACTCCGAAGCACTTTCCTTCGGCCGTAAGGACGTTGAAGTAACAGTAGTCGACTAATCATCATAATAAGCGGACCGAAACCGGAGGAAATTCTCCGGTTTCGGTTTTTTTAGCTTGGAAAAGGCTTTAAAGGGTCTTGAATTATATTAATTGTTTTTCTAGGTTCATAAACGGTTATTATATTAATAATAATGATTTTAATCTTCGTCTAATAATGATAATCTATATTTGGTGCAAAATTATTGGAAAAGATGCCTCCCTGACGTGAACAAAATATGGCCGGAAGATTTCCGCCAAAAGGAGACGTCTTTTTCTATTATGTAGGGAGTAGGAAAGAAATGAATAAACAACAGGGTGAAAAAGAAATCATTTTAATCGGGGCCGGCATTATGAGTGCAACATTAGGTGCGCTGCTGAAAGAGCTGTCCCCGGACTGGAATATCAAAGTGTTTGAAAAGCTGGAAAAGCCGGGTGAAGAAAGCTCGAATGAATGGAACAATGCAGGAACCGGTCATGCGGCGCTATGTGAATTAAATTATACAAACGAGCAGCCGGACGGCTCCGTTGATATCAGTAAGGCCATCAGCATCAATGAAAAATTTCAGGTGTCCAAACAGTTTTGGTCCTATCTGGTCAAAAGCGACTTGATCCATAACCCGCGTGGCTTTATTATGCCTCTGCCGCATATCAGCTATGTGCGCGGCGATCATAACGTTTCCTTTTTACGGACGCGTTACGAAAAAATGTCTGCGCATCCATTATTTTCAGGGATGGAATTTTCAGAGGATCCGGAAGTGCTTGAAAAATGGATGCCGTTAATGATGAAGGACCGTCAGATTGAAGAACCGATAGCGGCTTCTAAAATTGCAGACGGCACCGATGTGAATTTTGGTTCGTTGACGAGTCAGCTGTTTAACCATCTTGAAAAGAATAACGTAGAAATGAAATATAACCATGACGTGGATGATATTACGCGTAACGAAGACGGTACCTGGGAAGTGAAGGTGCGCAATCATCAAAAAGAAACGCTTGAGCTGCACGAGGCGGATTTTGTGTTTATTGGTGGAGGCGGCGGAAGCTTGCACCTGCTGCAAAAATCCGGTATTCCAGAAGGAAAGGGCATCGGTGGTTTTCCGGTAAGCGGCCAGTTTATGGTCTGTCAGAATCCGGATGTTGTCAACGGGCATTTCGGCAAAGTATACGGCAAAGCGCCCGTCGGAGCACCTCCAATGTCTGTTCCGCATCTGGACACGAGGTATATCAATAATCAGGAAACACTTTTGTTTGGACCGTATGCCGGCTTCTCTCCAAAGTTTTTGAAAACGGGGTCCCTGATGGATTTATTGAAATCCGTCAAGCCGGATAACCTGATTACAATGATGGCAGCGGGAGCTAAGAACATGCCATTAACGAAATACCTGATCACGCAGGTAATGCAGTCAAAGGAACAGCGCATGGAAGAGCTCCGGGAATTTGTCCCAAGCGCAAAAACAGAGGACTGGGAGCTGCTCGTAGCCGGCCAGCGGGTTCAGGTTATTAAAGATACTGAAGAAGGTAAAGGCACCCTGCAGTTCGGCACAGAAGTGATCAGCTCCGAGGACGGCTCTATAGCTGCACTCCTTGGAGCATCTCCGGGTGCGTCTACTGCAGTCTCTGTGATGCTCGAAATCATGGAGAAATGCTTCCCAGAGCAACTTGAAGCATGGGAGCCGAAAATAAAAGAAATGATCCCTTCATACGGTATGAACCTTTCAGAAAATCCAGAGATGATTGATGAAATCCATAAGTCTACCGAGCAGGTGCTTGGATTGAAAAATCAAAAACAGCCGCAAATGACGTAAATATAATTTTAATTATTTTAAAAGCCTCTTTTCAGTTTAAACAGCTGAAAAGAGGCTTTTTTGATGTGAGCCCGAGTAATTATTGGCCGAGGTGATAGTATCATGTACTTATAAAAAATAATCCCGGTAATAGTAGATCGTTATTATTAAAGTAAGTAAGGTATATGTAAGGGCGACGAAGAAAGGCATTGAGAAACGGAGACCGCTGCGGGATTCTGTTTCCATTCTAATACCTGTATCCCCCTGCGTCTGCATACGAACGGCATCGGAGGAAAAGCCGCCGGACGAAGTAAGCCAGCCGATCACAATTGTGGCAGCCAGGCCGGTTAAAAACGAAAATTCAATGAAAGCTGCAGATAAAAGAAAGGCTAT
The DNA here is from genome assembly GCF_056034345.1 of Marinococcus sp. LNSP9103-4. Taxonomy (NCBI): domain Bacteria; kingdom Bacillati; phylum Bacillota; class Bacilli; order Caryophanales; family Bacillaceae; genus Marinococcus; species Marinococcus sp. LNSP9103-4. The sequence continues at coordinate 17,270 of NZ_JBQLIA010000025.1, forward strand.
AAGCCAGTTAACGGCGATAATACCGATTAGCGTTATCAAGCCGGGTAATGATTTCTTCATAGCAGGCTCTCCCTTCAGTATTATATGAAGTGTCATTGTTTCCTAATCTTTTAAGTAAGCCACCATAATATATAAAATGGTTGATTATGTAAATATTATTAAAGCATTTGTAGGTATTTAAGCACCGGAAAAAAGTAGCTTAAAATAGGAAATTATATACCGGATTTTTAAACGCTCGTTTGATACGATTCTTTATGTCAATACAAAAAGAGATGATAATAAAGGATGGAGAGAAGAAAGGATGAATAAATCAACAGCATTTTTACTGATAATATCTATTATCGCGATTTCTTTTGCGGCGATATTTGTAAAATGGTCCGAAGCACCGGCCACGATTCTCAGCATGTACCGCATGTATATTGCCAGTTTGTTTTTACTCCCTTTTGTCTGGTTAAAAAGACGAGACTTTAAAAATATCAAAAAACAGGAATGGGTGCTTTTCATCTTTTCAGGGGTTTTCCTTGGCATGCATTTTGCACTCTGGTTTGGTTCATTAAAGCTGACAACGGTGGCAAGCTCCACCATTATTCTGGCCCTGCAGCCGGTAGTAGCGCTGGCCGGCGGCTTTTTGATTTATAAAGAACGAGTCAGCATACCGCAGCTGATTACGATCAGCCTGTCGATTTTAGGAGTAGTGATTATTGGTTTGGGAGACCTTGGGCGCAGCAGCAACTCTGCCTTACTCGGCAACCTGCTTTCCTTTTTGAGCGTGATAGCGGTGGTTGTTTATTTATTAATCGGCCAGCGTGTCGTAAAGCGGGTGTCACACTGGCTGTACAGCTTTATTGTGTTTTTTGTAGCAGGGATATCTCTGCATATTTTTAATACAGCTTCGGGTGTGCCGGTGCGGGGATACGGGGCTGAAGAATGGCAGATATTTATGCTGCTTGCAATTCTTCCGACAATTGCCCATGTTATTTACAATCATCTGTTGAACTTTATTAACACTTCCACTATTTCAATGACGATTCTGGGCGAACCGGTTGGCGCTACTATCCTGGCGTTTTTCATTCTTGGAGAAGAAGTCGTCGCACTACAGATTATCGGCGGGATGATCGTGCTGCTCGGGGTTGGATTGTTTTTAATTCAGCAGCAAAAAGCATATCAACTTTAGAAATAATGAATGTAATTTAACGGCCGGAAAGAATAGAAAAGAGTATAATCAATGTAACAGCCTCATTATTTTAATAACAGTCATCTTTGAACCACAATACATGGCAAAAAGAGGAGGACTGATAATGAATAATGAAGAATTGGTGCAGAAATTTAACAAGCAGGCCTATAAGCACGAGAGGCATAGAAAATATGAAGCGGATAATAAATGGAGAAGAAAGATATGCGGTGCCGCGAGAGGGAAAACACTGGAAATCGCTGTCGGAGCAGGGATGAATTATGCTTTTCTGCCTTTGGACGCTGAATATACCGGTGTTGATTTCAGCCCGGGAATGCTTGAGGCGGCAGAAGCCGGCGCGAAAGAATACAAAGTAAATGCTGATTTTATTTTATCCGAAGTAGAACATTTATCATTTCCGGAAAACACATTTGATACGATTCTTTCTACCGGCACATTATGCTGCTACAAGGATCCAATTCGTGTGTTGAATCTCTTGAACAAATGGTGCAAAAGTGAGGGAGAGATCCTGCTGCTTGAGCATGGGTTACTAAATAATAAAGGTGTGCGGTGGCTGCAGCATCACCTGAATCCTATATTTTTAAAATCATTCGGCTGTCATCATGACCGGGATATCAAAGGAATAGTCGATGCTTCTGATCTGGAAATTGTAAAATATGAACGGGCCCAGCTGGGATATCTTTATCTGCTTTGGACTAAATCGACCGGGTAATATATAAAAACAGTACTGATTTATTTCAATCAGCTTTTGACGTGCAGGCTCTCACATTCAATGATTAATGAAGCATTTAAACGGAAATAAACGAAGAGAAGCAGTTATGTTTTTGCTGCTTCAAATTATTTTGCACGCGAGTGTTTAAACGGGAGGAGTATTTTTATGGCTGATCAGCCGAAAAGTTTAGAAGATCAGTTCGACGGGCAGGCCGAAGCGAAATTAATGCCAATTGCAAAGTATTACTTTGAATTGAAGCGTCAGGACAAAAGCGTGCACTGGGAAATTTCTATCGTGGACAAAGACGATGAAGAGGATGTTTTTATAGGTTGGGCTGAAGAGTTAACCAACCGCAGCAATTACATCGAAGTAGATCCGATCCGGGCAGAGGACGGCGAAGATGCTACCAATCAGGTTATTCAAAAAATTAAAGAGCATCTATAATAGAGAGTTTAGAATAATTGATGTAATCAGGTAAGGCTAAAGTTAATTCAGTCTTACCTGATTTTTTGTTTAATGACAATTCCGTAAAGTAGTCATGAATGTCCTGAATGATATGTATATTATAATTTGTTTAAGAATAAAAATTTATCGATTATCAATATATTTAATGGTAGAATAAAAGTATCAAGAGGGAGGTGCTTTTGATGAAAAGAGGCTCAACGCTCTTTTTAAAGATAGCTGTCATTTGTATCGGACTGCCGGTGCTTGCTTTATGTTTGTTTGGGCTGCCTCTGATTGCGAGAGAAGTTGCGGGCAGTGAAACGGGATTCGCCTACGTTATATACGGAATTTTAGCTGTAATGTATGCAGCGGCAGTTCCCTTTTTTGCTGCTCTGTATCAGGCATTTAAGCTATTGAATTACATTGACAAAAACAAAGCATTTTCAGCATCGGCTCTCAAAGCTTTAAAAGTGATTAAGTACTGTGCGGTCGCCATCAGCGGTTTGTATATAGCAGGAATGCCGCTGTTTTACATCTTTGCGGAATTAGATGACGCCCCGGGAGTTATCCTGATTGGAGCAGGCTTTGTATTTGCTCCGGCAGTAGTGGCAGTCTTTGCTGCTGTTCTTCAAAAATTATTTCAGCACGCGATAGATATAAAATCTGAAAATGATTTAACGGTCTGAGGTGAAAGCTAGTGGCGATAATCATCAATATTGACGTAATGCTTGCGAAAAGAAAAATGAGCGTAACTGAACTTTCGGACAGAGTTGGCATTACGATGGCAAACCTTTCAATACTAAAAAATGGGAAGGCGAAAGCTATACGATTCTCCACTCTAGAAGCAATATGCAGGGCACTGGATTGTCAGCCTGGAGATATTTTGGAATACAGGGAAGAAAAGGAGGCAGATGAATAAAGTTTAAAAAAATTAATATTAAAGGGAGCTGCTAGTAGTTCTGAGGATTGCACTCCCTTTAGCCCGAACACTTTCTCTTTTAACGGGGAAAGTGTTTTTTTGTGAAGATATAACTTTTGGTTATATTTCCATCCAGAATAAGTATTATGCGCACCTGCCATATGCATTTATAGTAATTACAGGTCGAAGCCGTTCCGAAGCATTTCCAGATAGATTTGATCTGTAGCAAACAAATACATGTCGCGGTGAAGGGGGGCCTCCTGAAGAGGTATAAACACAACTCCTTTATAGTCCACGTTTTGAACTACCATCGAAGGAAGGTAGGAAATGCCGTACCCTTGAGCAACAAATCCCACAATAGCATTATAAGGAACTTCCTTAATAGAAGGAACTGGAGCATTGTAAGCATCTATAAGCCTTATGATCCGCTGGTATAGAGGGGTGGAGGGGCTCAATATTTGGGGATGCTGAAAGCATTGGGTCATGGAAAGGCGTTCGAACTGTGCTAACGGATGATTGGCAGGGACTGCCGCAAAAAATTCATCGTGAAATAAAAAAGCAGAAGCCAGACCGTGGTACGAGGAATGATCCTGAACAATAGCTGCATCAATGTCTCCTGAACGAATTAGCGGCAATAAATCGACCGTATCGTCTTTAATATGAGTGAGCTGAATCTGAAAAGGGCTGAAGCTCTCCATATGCTGTGGAAAATAATAAGAAGCCAGTAAAGGGTCGGCGCCTATGTGAATAATTCTGCTTTCCATGTGCTTTTTCATGCGCGAGTGCAGCTGGTTTACAAGAGGTTCGATATCATCATACAGCTGTTCCCCCTTATGGGTTAGCGTCATCCCGTGGGTGGAGCGCACAAAAAGGGAAAACCCAAGTATGCTTTCCAACTGTTTGATTTGTTTGCTTAAAGCCGGCTGAGAAATGAATAATTTTTTGGAAGCTCTGGAAAGATTTTTTTCCTGAGCGACGGCCAGAAAATAATCCAGCATACGTATATTCATCTGTACACATCCATTCTAAAAATAAAAGGAGCTTCTATGCTAAAATACTACACTTTTCTGAGTTTTGCTATTGTTTTAGAAGTTGTGGGTGCTTCCTACATGAAGGTAGCAAATGGATTTGCGAATTTGGGAGGAACTCTCATGGTCATCATTTGTTATAGTATAGCGCTTAGTTTTTATATTATTCTTACGGAGAACTATGAACTGGGAATTGTAAATGCCTTATGGGCAGGAGGGGGAACAGTGCTGGTAGTTCTTATTGGATCCGTTTTCTTTGAGGAAAACCTATCCGCGATTAAAACCCTGGGGGTTTTATTTGTTGTAGCAGGCATGATTGGGCTAAATATGCCCGATAACCAAAAAAGTAATAAAGGGGCCTGGTGATGGGAACACTATTATTAATCATAAGCTTAGTATTTGCTGTAATAGCGAACGTGGCGGTGAAATTATCCCGAGGGTTCCGGAGAAAGTTGCCCAGTGCTGCTTCCTTTTTTCTGTTTTTAGGATGTATATACTTTTTGACATTGAGTGTCCAATATATTGATATCAGCATCGCATATGCGATCTGGTCCGGCGTAATGGTCGCTGCTACAGCTGCAATCGGATCCTTGTTTTTCCGGGAGCCATTCACGAGAAAAAAGCTATTATCTTTAACGTTGATTGTTATCGGTGTATTAGTGCTCCATCTTCAAAGCTGAATGACTTAAGGGAGATAAAATATATCTTATCTTAGATTCTTTTAATTTTTTGAGCCCAAGTGTTATAGCAAAAATACCTATGAAGCAAGCCGGCATTAAACCCTTTTGAACTGTTAAAATATAAGTAGCATTAGAAGACCTTTTAAAATGCTATATAATTACTGAATTTTTCAAGGGGAGGGAGACGCATGGAACATTTTTCAGAGTATCTGAAGAATATAGAAAACCAGGAGCACAGGGAGCGGACAGAAGAGGTTCTGGATTGGATAGCGAAGGAATTTTCACAGCTGGAGCCGAAAATTGCATGGAATCAGCCGATGTTTACCGATCACGGAACTTTTATCATTGCTTTCAGCACAGCTAAACGCCATCTGGCAGTTGCCCCGGAAAAAACGGCTATTGATCAATTTTCAGAAGAGATTACGAGGACGGGCTATGAGTATACGAAACAGTTCGTGCGCATTCCGTGGGAGCAGCCGGTGGACTATGAATTACTTAAAAATATGATCGAATTTAATATCGCTGATAAAGCAGACTGCTCCACGTTCTGGCGGGAAGAAAGTTAAGATCCGACAAGCATGAAGCTAGGATGAGCAGCAGCCGGGTTCTTTGGCGGCAGTCTCAACGTCTGCTTTAGTATAGAAGAATTCCCATTCGTTACCATCAGGGTCTGTAACCCAGAACTTATCCTGAAGAGCATAGCAGCAAGTGGTGTCTGTTTGCTCTCGGGCGAAAAATCCTTCCTGCTGGATACGCTGTTTATGATAGACGAGAGTGTCAGCATCAGGAAGCTGCAGGCCAAAATGCTCCACCTGGTTCCCGGTCACATTGGGATGAACGTTTAGAGTGAAATTTACTGGAATGCCGGCTGGAAGAAATTTGGCGTAATCTTCCTTGTGCTTGACCGGGGGCTCGTTAAACAGCTTGGTATAAAACGCTACGGCTTTGGAAAGACTGCTGGTGTTTAATCCGATATGAATTTTCATGATTTAACCCCCTTAATTTTAAATAAATTTTTATTTTTCGCGAAAAAGGCAGCACAATTCCTCAGACAATAGATGGTTTAGTGCCTGGTCGTTCAGCATATAGTAATTCCAGGTGCCGTGTTTTTCGCGATCGATGAGTGAAGCATTGAGCAAAATTTTTAAATGATACGAAAGCTTGGACTGAGGCAGGTGCATGCGTTCAGTCAAATCACAGACGCACACGCTGCCTGCTTCTGTAATATGATGCAAAATTTCCAGCCGCTGATAGTCGGCCAGGGCTTTGAATTTTTGTTCATAGATAGTGAATGGGGAAGCTGCAACAAATTTAGAAGAAGAGGGAGAGTTCATTGAAAAAATCTCCTTTTTATATCAAATTTTTTTGATGTAATATAAGTATAGGCTGGTGCGATAGAAAAAACAATGAATAAATCAAAAAAAAGTTGATGTAAAGCTCCGCCAATATTTAAATCCTTTAGTGATTGGGGACAGTTTTTCTGTTAACGAAGGCCACATCACCATTTTTCAGGTAATGTGGCAGACAATATGAAGCATAGAAACATTTCGGGAAAATCAATTAAGACATTTACTATATTAAATTATACGAAAATTAAGATAATTAATTGTTAATGTTATTCTCTTTGGTTTGCTGTTTTATGGTTTTAGTATTAGTAGATTTTCCTGAAGGTAAAAATTAGGATGGAATGAAGAATCATAATCCCGGTAATCAAATACCACATGGCGTCCCGCCAGGCGTCCCCGTCGAGTGGAACTACGAAGTCTTCGATCAATCTGACTACGACCCAGCCGATGATAAACATGGGAAAAATAATCGAATACGATCGGTTAATAATTTCACGGCCGCGTTCATCTTTTCCTTCTTCCCCGTGTTGAAACCTAAACCAAATGATGATGGAGAAAATAACAACGGCTAAATACGGATAGAAGAACCATTCCATGTTATTCCTCTCCTTTCAAATTATATTGAAAAATATCTTCCACGCCGGTTTCAAATAAGTGTGCCAGTTCAAATGCTAATTTAAGAGAAGGGCTGTATTTATTTTTTTCCAGGGAAATAATGGTCTGGCGGCTCACACCGATTCTCTTTGCGACCTCTGCCTGGGAATATCCCTTTTTGGCCCGGAATACCGACAGCTGATTAGTTAATTCACCTTGTTCTTTCATTCATCTATGGCCTCCTCACATTTATGGTAATATATTTTTAACATAATGTCAAAAATATATTACATGTTTATTGCGTTGCATACTATGTGTGAGGAGAGAAGGGGGCGAACATTTAGAGATTTTTTGACCAAATAATCTGAACCGGGATATTCTTAGAAGAGATAAAAGAGGAGGGAGAATATGAGAATGTTTGATGCGCACCTGCACATTATTGATTTTGATTTTCCTATTACTGAAAATCAAAGCTATATACCTCCGGAATATATGGCAGCCGATTATCAGAGAGATACGGCTGAACTCAATGTCCTGGGCGGAGCAGTTGTGTCAGGTTCGTTTCAGGGGTTTGATCAGGGATATTTATTAAAAGCTCTTAAACAGCTGGGGCCCGAATTCTGTGGAGTAACTCAGCTGCCGTCCAGTGTGAGTGATGAAGAAATTTTAAGGCTGCATGACCAAGGTGTGAGGGCCCTGCGGTTTAATATCCGGCGGGGCGGCTCTGAAGATATTTCCCGGCTCGAGTACCTGGCAAGGAGAGTGCATGAAACAGCGGGCTGGCACTCTGAACTTTACATGGATGCCAAGGGGCTGCCTGAAATCACCTCAACTATTGAAAAGCTGCCTGCTGTATCCATCGATCATTTAGGACTGTCGGAGAAAGGACTGCCTCATCTGCTGCGATTGGTGGATAAAGGCCTCAGAGTGAAAGCCACTGGGTTCGGCCGGGTGGAATTAAACGTCGGGCATGCTTTAACCTCCATTTACAAGACGAACCCGGATGCATTGATGTTTGGCACAGATCTGCCATCCACAAGAGCGCCGAGACCGTTCAAGTATGAAGACATTGAAATGATTCAAAATTTATTTGATGAGAAAGCAACTGATAAGATCCTGTATTCGAATGCATTGAGCTGGTATACGGAAATAGACTAATTAATTATACAAAAGCTATGTAAGCCTTCTCAAGCGTTTTAAACGGAAAAAAGAGCAAGCCGTGGTTTAAACAGGCTTGCTCTTGAAATCAGGAATTATTTAGACTGCCCGTAATAGGCATTTTCTCCGTGCTTTCTTTCGTAATGCTTTTGCAGTACATGGTCATCGAGGGGAAGCTCACCTGAGAGCTGGAAGGAAAGAAAGGTCATTTTTGCGACTTTTTCAAGCACGACAGCATTATGAAGGGCGTCCTCTGGAGAGCCCCCCCAAGCAAACGGAGCATGCCCGTGAACAACTATTCCCGGCACTTCCACAGGATTTTTTCCCTGCATGGCTTCTATAATGACTGACCCTGTTTCTTTTTCATAACCATTTTGGACTTCTTCTTTTGTTAGTTGACGTGTGCAGGGAATATCTCCGTAAAAGTAATCCGCCTGAGTAGTTCCGGAGCAGGGAATGCTTTTGCCAGCCTGGGCCCAGGCTGTGCCCCAGTCCGAATGCGTATGAACAATGCCCCGTACACCTGGAAAAGCTTTATACAGCTCGATATGGGTAGGAGTATCAGAGGAAGGCTTTAAATCGCCTTCCACAACGTTTCCTTTCAAATCCACCAGTACAATATCCCCGGGAGAGAGCTCTTCATAAGGCACCCCGGAAGGCTTGATGGCCAATAATTCTGTCTCGGGATCAAATCCGCTGACATTCCCCCAGGTAAAAGTAACGAGATCATGATCAACGAGTCCCTGATTTGCGTTGCAGACCTCCTGCTTCAATAGTTCCAGCAATAGGAAACCTCCTTCAGTGTACGTACATGTATTTTTGACTCTTAAATATTTTTTAACATTTACGACGTTTATATGAAATTCATTACCGGATAACGACGTACTCCAGACCTACCAGCTTCGCGTAATTAATAATCTGATCTGTCGTTACATTTAATGAAACAACGGTGTGGTGGCCACCTCCATTTTCAATCCAGGCTTTTATTCCATCCTGGAGATTTGGTTTAACACTCCAGAGTATGCGGGCCACCGGGAGGTTCGGGGCAGGAACAGGAGGTTCAAATGCCGACACTTCATTAATCAGAAGCTTGTAATGCGTTCCAAAATCCGCCATGGAAACCACGACCCCGTCTCCAGCTTTACCATCAAAAACTAAGCGTGCAGGATCTTCCTTATTTCCAATGTCTAATGGCGATACCACGATTTTTGGCTTATGGTTTGCCATCGTAGGGTCTACTTCAAGCATATGTGATTGAAGGATAGATTCTTTTCCAGCCGTTAATTCATAGATGTAATCTTCCATAAAACCTGTTGATTCGTTATGACTCATCACCTTCATCAAACGGTCGAGCGCAGCCGTTTTCCAGTCCCCTTCAGCAGCAAAGCCGTACCCCTGTCCCATGAGGCGTTGAACAGCAAGGCCCGGCAGCTGCTTCATTCCATGTAAATCCTCAAAGTTGGTCGTAAAAGCGTTGTAGCCACCATCATCCAGGAAGCGTTTAATAGCAATTTCATAGCCTGCCTGTACTTTAACGCTGTCTTTCCATTGTTCTTCTGGATAGCTGCCGTACTCAAATTCATAAAGCTCTTCGTATTCCGAAAGTAGCGCATCAATCTCTTCGTCTGTAACACGATGGACGTACTCCACAAGGTCCCCAATCCCGTAGTAATCGACGACCCATCCAAATTGAATCTGCGCTTCAATTTTGTCGCCTTCCGTAACACCTACATTACGCATGTTGTCGCCGAAGCGGGCAACCTTAATGTTGAAGCTTTCGTTATAAGCTGCAGCTGTGTTCATCCATTGGGCAATTTCCTGCTGGATGCCGGCATGCTCCCAGTGGCCTGCGACCACTTTGTTCTGCTTGTTTAAGCGGGCATTGATAAAGCCGTACTCGCGGTCCCCGTGGGCCGACTGATTCAGGTTCATGAAGTCCATATCAATGGTTTCCCAGGGGATGCTTTCATTAAATTGGGTAGCTAGATGAAGCAGTGGTTTTTGCAGTATCTTCGTTCCGCGAATCCACATCTTTGCGGGGGAGAAGGTGTGCATCCATGTGATAACGCCTGCCACCTCATCACGGTAGTTCACTTCTTTCATGGTGCGTGTAATTTCATCTGTATTGATTGCTAAGTCTTTTAGAACAAGTGGATAAGGTAAAATACCGCTCTCATTTAATGCATCAGTTATGTGCTGGGCATGAGCCTTTACTTCCTTTAGGGCTTCTTCTCCGTAAAGCTGCTGGGAGCCTACGATGAACCAGAATTCTTTTTTTTCAATAGCGGGCATAAGTAATCCTCTTTTCTTATTGATAGTTTAATTTACTTTGACTTGTTCGCCGATTGCTTCGGCCGGTGTTAAATGATCAACCGCTGTCTGTTCGATGACGAGACCTTTTTTATAACGTTCCATAAAGACTTCAAATCCTTCTACGTCAGCGCGATCAGGATGAATTTCTGTGGTTTCGATTTCTTTAAAAACTTTATTGTCCAAAAATTCTTCCAGTGCCTCAGCCGGGCCTTTGTTCTTCATATAGGAAGCCAGTACAGCAATGCCCCAGGCTCCGCCTTCTCCGGCCGTATCCATAACAGAGACAGGCGTATTCATTGCAGCAGCAACTATTCGTTGTCCCACGACTGGAGTTTTAAATAAGCCGCCATGAGCGAAGACATTATCAATCGCTACCTGTTCTTTATCTGTTAAAAGATCCATGCCGATTTTTAGGGCACCAAAAGCAGAAAAAAGATGTGTGCGCATGAAGTTAGCTAAATTGAAATTGCTTTCCGGAGAGCGCACAAACAAAGGGCGGCCACTTTCCAGTCCTGTAATATTTTCACCGGAGAAATAACCATAACTGAGCAGGCCGCCGCCATCAGGATCCGCTTCGAGAGCTTTCTGCAGCATCACTTCAAACAATTCGTCAGAATCAAGCTTTTGTCCCGTTGCTTCTGAAAATTCCCGGAACAACCCAAGCCACGCGTTCAAATCACTTGAACAGTTATTCGCGTGCACCATGGCGACAAGGTTTCCGTTTGGTGTAGTAACTAAATCAATTTCCGGATGAGTGTTAGAAATTTTTTGATCCAGCACAATCATCGCAAAAACAGAGGTCCCTACAGAAACGTTTCCAATACGTTTTTTCACACTGTTCGTAGCCACCATTCCGGTTCCGGCATCACCTTCCGGAGGACAAAACGGAATCCCGGGCTGCAGGTTGTGTGATTTATCCAGAATTTTAATGCCGTCATTGGTTAAGGCGCCTGCCTGTTCGCCAGCTGTAAGAACTTCAGGAAGAATGTCTTTAATTTTCCATGGATAATTTCTTGCTGCAGTGAGAGTGTCGAACTGCTCAAGCATGAAGTCGTTGTAGTTCTGAGTAGTTTCGTCGATTGGAAACATCCCCGAGGCATCCCCGGCTCCAATGACCTGTTTTCCGGTCAGCAGCCAATGGAGATATCCGCTTAAAGTCGTAATCAACTGAATACGCGGCAAATGTTTTTCATCATCGAGTATGGCCTGATATAGGTGGGCGATACTCCATCGTTCCGGGATATTGTACTGAAAAAGGCTCGTCAATTCGCTGGCCGCAGCGCCTGTGGTATTATTACGCCACGTGCGAAATGGAACAAGCAGCTCCCCGGTGTGGTCAAATGGCATGTATCCGTGCATCATCGCGGAAATTCCAATCGAACCAATAGTGCGGAGGGTGATCCCGTAAGTGCTTTCTACTTCGGATGTCATGTCACTATAAGCCTTCTGCAAACCAGTAATAATATCTTCCTGATGGTATGTCCAAAAACCGTCTTTCACTTGGTTTTCCCATTCATAACTGCCCGAGGCGATTGTTTCAAAGCTGTTGTTCATCAATACTGCTTTAATACGCGTGGAGCCAAATTCAATTCCGAGAGAAGTCTGGCCTTGAGTAACGGCTTGTTTCATTTCTGACTGCTTCATTTTGACTCATTCCTTTAAAAAGCATTTTTAGTAATTCGAATGAATCTCTCATTTCTGTTTCATTGCGTTAATGGAATGTAAAAATAAAACGAACTTGTACGTATAAGTTAAAGTCATTTAACCACGGAATTACATTTGAAGCAACTACTTTCTGTTCACTACTAGTTGCAATAGAGCAGTGAAAGAAAAATTCTAAGCTTAAAACATACTTGTACGTATCAGAATATAAATATTGTTAATCTAAGATTAAAAAGGAATATTATTTTTACAACTGTAAATTTTAATTTTTGAGCAATTGTTTACTTCCCTCATGAGTGAATAAATCTTCAGTTAAATATTTCCTGCTGTAAGGATCATTTGAATGCAAAAAAAGCTGCTATTAACAAAATAGGCAGCTTTCTTGCGGGGTTTTCATTTATTAATCTGTAAAGACTTAAAGCTTATTCTGTTCGCATAACCGGTGTGGGTTTTAAGCTTTGGGTTGAATGCCGGTCGGCAAAATGAGGCTCATAAACAATAGAGGAAAGAGCTGCGTCCGGCTGTTCTATGAGTGTGGTTACGTATTTTGCTGCATCCTCTCCCATGCGTTCTTTTGGATGTACGATAGAAGAAAATTTCACTTCGGAGATTTGCGCGAAATGTGAATCGTCGAAGCTTGTGACAGAAATGTCCGCAGGAATCTGAAGATTTTTATTACGGAAGACATCGAGAAGCTGAAGGAGGAGCTCGTCATTATAACTTACAAGGCCGGTAGGGCCGTCGTCGGTCTGGTTCGATAAAATCTGCTCGACGGCCTGGGCGGGCTTGGAAAACTTTTCGTCAGTGGAATACGTGATCAGCAGAGATGGATCTACCGGACAGCCATAATAGCGGTGGGCTTTAAGAAAGCCTTTCATTCGCTGGACGCCCTGCATATCATCGTTTTTAAATAATCCTATAATTCGCTGGTGGCCCAGCTGAATTAAATGCTCTGCATTGCGGAAGCCAGCCTCTTGATCATTTAAAGTTAAACTCAGCGGTTCAAGCTCTTCATAGTATGCGTTCATCATGACATAAGGAATACCGGCATTTTCGAGATTCAAGTAATAGTTTAGGTTTGGATTAGCCTGCGCGCTGCGCGTTGGCTCAATAATCAGTCCATCGACCTGCTGGGTAAGAATATTTTCGAGCGCCTGTTTTTCTTTATCAAAATCGTTATTGGTGCTCATGAGAATAACATTGTAGCCTTTATCGCTTAAATACCTTTCAGCCCCGCGGATAATATAGGGGAAAATGTAATCTGAAATGTACGTAGTGATAATGGCTACATTTTTACGGGTGGATGGGGGAGAAAATTTAGAACGGTCTGCGCAAAACGTTCCTACGCCGTGCTCCCGGTACAGCCATCCCTCGCTCACAAGCTCACCGATAGCCTGGCGTACCGTGTGTCTGCTTATTTCAAAATTCTTTACATATTCGTATTCGGATAGGATTTTCTGATGGGGACGGAAACTGCCGTCCAAAATTTTGGATTGGATGTGCTGCTTTAATTGTTTATATTTTGAGACCATCATACACCTCTTTTTTCTTTTTATCGTATCATACACATACGTACAACTGAAGAGAAATTACAGGAAAGCGCTTGCAATAAATATAACCCTGTGGTTAAATGAAAAATAACTTGTACGTATAAGTTAGGAGAATAGATAAGGGGGGCAATTATGAAACGTTGGTCAATTTTTGGTGGTGCAATGATGTCGCTTGTATATTTGGCAGGCTGTGGCGGCGGGAGTGAAGATGAAAATGGAAACGGAAACAGTGGAGAAAGCAGTGAGAGTGGAGAAGCGGAGGAAGTAAAAGTTATTGGAGAAGAGAGTGAAGACGCTACTGAATTAACTTTTTGGACATTTAGTGAACAACACGTCGTACTCTTTGAAGATGCAGTGGAAAGATGGAATGAGGAGTATGAGGACCGACCGATTAAATTGCAGGCTGAGGTTTATCCTATTGAGCAGATGAATAACAATTTACTTCTTTCTCTTCAATCAGGATCCGGTGCTCCTGATATGGCAGACATAGAACTTCCTTATTTTTCTAATTATTTAGAGGGGGATGTTCAATTAGAGCCGATGAATGAATACGTAGAACCGGTACTCGACGATATGGTGGAAGAACGGTTTGATATTTATTCCAAGGATGATAATTATTACGGCATGCCTTATCATGTTGGCGCTACAGTAATGTATTACAATACGGAGATTATGGAAGAAGCCAACGTAGATATAGATGAAATTGTCACTTGGGATGACTACGTAGAAGCCGGAGAACAAGTAGTAGAAAATACCGATTCTATGATGACTACAATAGAAGTAGATGGGCATTCGAGCTTTTGGCCTTTAATTAGCCAAAGAGAATCAGATTATTTTAGCGAAGACGGAAGTTTAACTTTAGCCAACGAAACAAATGTTGATACGCTACAATTTCTAAGTGACATAGTGAATGAAGATATGATAGCCGAACCTGCCCCGGGTGGACACCATCACTCTGAAAATTATTATGGATACATGAATAACGGAGGAGCTGCTTCGTTGATGATGCCTACCTGGTATATGGGAAGATTCATTGATTATATGCCAGATTTGAAAGATAATATGGAAATTAGACCTTTACCAGTATGGGAAGAAGGCGGAAATCGTACAGCAGGAATGGGAGGCACAGGTACAGTCGTCACGAAACAAACTGAAGAGCCCGATTTGGCTAAAGAATTTTTAGCCTACGCTAAATTATCGGAGGAAGGGAATATCGCATTATGGCAGGAATTAGGATTTGATCCACCAATGTACTCAGTTTGGGATGACGAAGCGATGGACGAGCCAAACCCATATTATGATTACTTTGGGGATGACATCTTTGACACCCTTCTTGACTTAAATGACGAAATAGAATCGAGAAATATTACGTCAGACTTGCCGGATGTACAATCTGAAATTCACACAAATGTATTAAACAGTGCTGTCAGACAGCAGAGCCAGGATCCAGAAGAAGCATTGGCACAGGCTGAAGAGGCAGTAAGCAGTGGTCAGACAGAACAATAGGCAGGAGGGCTTTTGCCCTCCTTCTATCATTATTTAACGGAAAGGAGCTAAAAATGGAACGTTCAGAAACAATGTCCAATAAAAAGACTTTTTCTTTAAAAGGTATTCTGCATTTTCTGAATTCAAGAAAGGTCGCCCCTTATGTTTTTGTGTCGCCTTTCATTGTATCTTTCCTGGCATTGTACTTGTATCCAATGATTCAGGCGGTGGTTATGAGTTTTCAGCAGGTTCTTCCTGGGCAGACCACCTTTATAGGAACTCATAATTACCAGCGAATTTTGAACCCGACTTTTTTTCAGGCGCTGGGAAATACAGCAACCTACGTATTTTTTACAGTCATTATATTAGTAATGATTCCGATTGTGCTCTCAGTGTTTTTAAACAGCAAATCCCTGTATTTTAAAAACTTCTTCAGAGCTTCACTTTTTATACCGGCTCTTACCTCAGTTATTGTCGCCGGTATCATTTTCCGGATGATGTTTGGGGAGTCAGAAAACTCCTTTGTAAACGAACTAATAGGACTAATAGGTATGGAACCAGTGCAATGGAGGTACGGGGCAGGTACAGGAATGTTTTTAATGGTGCTGCTTGCCTGCTGGCGCTGGATAGGTGTAAACATATTATACTTTCTCGCAGGCCTGCAGAATGTTTCAGAAGAGTTATATGAAGCAGCTGATATTGACGGAGCGAGCGCCTGGCAGAAGTTTTTATTTGTTACAATGCCCGCTTTAAAACCAGTTATTATATTTGTGGCCACAATTACGATTATTAATGGCTTTCGGATGTTTGAAGAAAGCTTTGTATTCTGGGAAAACAGTTCTCCCGGCAACATTGGATTAACCGTTGTAGGATATATTTATCGCGAAGGCATTCAACAAAACGATATGGGCTTCGGTGCAGCTATCGGAGTCGTGCTAATGCTGATTATATTTGTTGTAAGCATGCTTCAGCTAAAATTCTTTGGCGCCTTCAAAAAGGAGGAGTAGAGAGTAATGGGCAAAAATAATAAAAAATGGTTGTCAATTCTGTTAACTGCGTTGTTTGCAGTAATAACTGTAATTGCTCTAACACCAATAGTTTCATTAATAGTAGCGTCTATGCGGCCTTCTTCTGAATTGATGAGGCAGGGGCTTTCCTTTTTCTTTGATCCTACTACCCTGGACCTTGGAAACTATTTGGCCGTTTTCTCTGAAGAGGGGGCCAGCTACTGGCAGTGGTACATGAACAGTCTTATTATCAGTGGAGGCTTAATCGTATTATCGCTATTCTTTTCCTCCATGGTGGGATACGCGCTCGCGATGTACAATTTTAAAGGCTCGAGAATTATCTTCATGCTTGTATTGTTTGTACTTATGGTGCCATTCGAAATTTTAATGCTTCCACTTTACCAGATGATGATCGGTTTCAATTTGGTGGATACCTATTTTGCTGTCATGCTTCCTTTAATTGTCGCTCCAATAGCGGTGTTTTTCTTTAGACAATACTGTCTCGGGCTTCCTAAAGAATTGATGGAATCGGCCAGAATTGACGGTTGCACTGAATACGGCATCTTTTTCAAAATAATGGCCCCGCTCATGGGACCGTCATTTGCGGCAATGGCTATTCTGCAGGGACTTACCAGCTGGAATAACTTTTTGTGGCCGCTGTTGGTGCTAAGGTCGAGTGAAATGTTCACGCTTCCGGTAGGCTTGGCTACATTACTTACTCCTTATGGCAATAACTATGAGCTCTTGTTTTCCGGATCCGTTCTGACAATCGTGCCTATTGTCATCCTGTTTCTATTCTTTCAAAAGTTTTTTATCTCCGGACTTACTGTCGGCGGTGTTAAAGGCTGATTACTCCAGGGGGAGGAAAAAAGTATGAAAAAGCTCCCATTAGAAAAATTAAATATGATTTTCGCATGGATCAATAAACTTTTTATATTAAACGTATGTTGGATTGTAGGGATGCTTGGCGGACTGATAGCGTTTGGCATTTTTCCAGCGTCGACGGCAGCACTTGGTGTTTCAAAAGAGCTTTTGAACAGCAGGGAGATAAAGGTAGGGAAAAAATTTATTCAGTTTTACAAACGGGATTTTATGCAGGCAAATATGCTTGGCTTCCTGTGGCTGGGAGGCGCCGTGCTTATTCTGGTTAACTATGCGGCGCTGAATAACGGTTTTTCCGCAAACGCAGTAACAATATTTTTCTACATTGTTATTTTAGTCGTTTACAGTTCACTGACAGTGCATCTTTTTGCTTTACATTCAAGCTTTCAAACGAGTTTATTAACTTACTTTAAAAACGCTTTGATTATTGGAATCACAAAAATGCATATTACTGTTTCATTAATAGCAGTTCATTTTGCTCTAATCTACGGGGCGTTAACGATCCCGGCATTTTTCCTCTTTTTCTACGGCAGTCTTTCCGCATTAGCAACCGTATTTATTACGAAAAATCTGTACCAGCGTTTGGAAGAAAAAAGTGTACGAGAGCAGGAATTTACGAATTACAGCATAACCAAGGAGCGTACAAAATATGGCGAAAAAACAACCTAAAGCTTCAGTTATTGTCGATAAGGATTTTGTGATTTCCGATGTGGATGAGCGAATTTACGGCTCCTTCATCGAACAATTGGGACGGGCTGTATACGGCGGCATTTATGAGCCGGCACATGAACTGGCAGATGAACAAGGCTTTCGCCAGGACGTACTGCAATTAGTCAGGGATCTGCAGGTTCCCATCGTTCGTTACCCAGGGGGGAACATGGTTTCAGCTTATAATTGGGAAGACGGTGTTGGGCCAAAAAATGAACGGCCGAGACGGCTGGAGCTTGCCTGGAGCACTATAGAAACAAACGAAGTGGGTACAAATGAATTTGCTGACTGGGCGGCAAAAGCCGGCACCGAGGTTATGATGGCTGTAAACCTTGGCACCAGAGGCATCGATGCCGCAAGATATCTGCTGGAGTACTGCAATCATCCCGGGGGCACGTACTATAGTGATCTGCGGAAATCCCACGGCTATGATCAGCCGCACAATATTAAAACGTGGTGCCTTGGCAATGAAATGGACGGCCCCTGGCAGCTCGGTGGCAAAACGGCTGAAGAATACGGCCGTCTCGCTTATGAAACAGCGAAGGCAATGAAAACTGTAGATCCATCAATAGAACTAGTGAGCTGTGGAAGCTCAAGTGCTGCTATGCCGACCTTCCCGGAATGGGAAGCAACGACTCTTTCGCACACCTACGAATTTGCCGACTATATTTCGCTGCACCAATATTATGGGAACCCGGAAAATGATACGGCTAATTTTTTAGCAAAATCATTGGATATGGATCAATTCATTCGTACGGTCATCTCCACATGTGATTACATTAAGGCTAAAAAACGAAGCAATAAAACAATTAATCTCAGCTTTGATGAGTGGAACGTATGGTTTCATTCGACCGAAGCGGATGAGAAGCTGGAGTCGTGGCAGATCGCGCCGCCGCAGCTGGAGGATGTTTATAATTTCGAAGACGCTTTGCTCGTAGCTAACATGGTTCATACGCTGATTAACCATGCTGATCGTGTAAAGATGGCCTGCATGGCGCAGCTGGTAAACGTGATCGCACCGATTATGACGGAAAATCAGGGGAAAGCGTGGAAGCAGACCATTTATTACCCATATTATTATTTGTCGGTCTACGGACGTGGAAAAGCACTGCACCCGATTATTCAATCGGATAAATACGATTCCAGGGAATTTACAGACGTTCCATACTTAGATAGTGCGGTAGTATTGAATGAAGAACGAAATGAGCTGGTGCTTTTTATGACCAACAGGCATCTAGAAGAATCATTATCCATCTCTTATGACCTGCGTTCGTTTGAACAGGCGGAGGTAGTGGAGCATGTCGTGCTCGAGCATGATGATCCGAAAGCGGTGAACACGAAAGATAAGGAAGAAGTAGCACCGCACAACGGCGGCAATGCTGTTCTGGAAGAAAAGCAGCTGCAGGCAGAGCTGCCGCGCATGTCCTGGAATATGGTAAGACTGCGTATAAAAAAATAAATGAAGCGGCTAGCAAGGGTTCTTAGATAAATGTCTAAGGACTCTTTTTGTTTTAAAATTTCATAAGCTTTCTAATTTGAAACAAATATTATCCATAATGTTCCTTCTTTCACTGACTCTTGATATGATGAAGGAATAATAAATATATGATTAGTCAGGAGAGATGTCATGACATCCACATTTCCGAATCATCCAATACCGCCTCAAGAGTTTGGAAATTCGTTTCTGCGCGGCGATTTTGTTCGCATTTACGAGCAAACAACGAATGATTTTAAGCAGCTTGCTGACAGCGATGAATTTCAGGAAATGGCTGCCAGGTTCAATAAAGGGGTAACAGCATACACTCTTCTGTTTTCATATCAAATAGACAAACATTTAGTGCAGTACGTTTGGAACGACGACCGGAATGAACGGGCGCTTGATATATACATGGATGATCAATACATCATACACGGCCTGGCTATGATTCCCGTAGCTATTTATCCCGTTGGCGAAAAAGTGAAATCCAGGCAACAGTATCGATGGCCGGTACAGCCGGGGATAGGATGGACAATCGTCTGGGGCGGGAACCATCCTCTGGCTAACGCTCATCATCCCCTATCCAACCAACGCTATGCGTATGATCTGGTTATTCAAACGGAAGGGAAAACCTATGAAAAATCGCCGGCAGGAAATGAGCACTATGCGGCCTATGGGGAGCCAATTTATGCACCGGCAGAGGGCACTGTAGCTGTGGTTGTGGATGGAATTCCGGACAACGAGCCGGGAGTTATGAATGAAGAGGAACTGGCGGGTAATGTGGTGGTTATTCATCATGCTTCCGGGGAGTACAGCGTCCTGGCTCACCTGCAGCCCGGTTCGATTCTAGGGCAGGAAGGCGAACGCGTTTCAATAGGACAGCTGATAGGAAAATGCGGCAACTCAGGCAATTCATCAGAGCCGCATCTGCACGTGCAGCTTTCGACCCAGGCGGATTTTCTTCAGGGGAAATCGATCCGTATGAGGTTTGAAAACGATTGCGATCCTATTCGCGGTGATCAGATCAATG
The DNA here is from genome assembly GCF_056034345.1 of Marinococcus sp. LNSP9103-4. Classification (NCBI taxonomy): domain Bacteria; kingdom Bacillati; phylum Bacillota; class Bacilli; order Caryophanales; family Bacillaceae; genus Marinococcus; species Marinococcus sp. LNSP9103-4. The sequence goes on from NZ_JBQLIA010000025.1 coordinate 37,457, forward strand.
AATGATAATAAAATTTGTTCGTCATTGATTTACTGAAGAATATACAGAATTATTAATGGCAAAAACCATGCAAGAATCCGGTGGGCGATATGCCGATGTTATGCAAAGTTCTGAATCGTTAGGACTGCCACGAAATACGATTTCTAGCCCCGAAAGATCAATCGACCAAGGCATCAAATACTTTAGTGAAGTATTGGAAAAAGCCAATGGAGACGTAAAATTAACACTTCAGGCGTACAATTTTGGCACAGGGTTTATTAATTACGCAGAAGAACATAACAATGGGGAGTACAGTAAAGAATTGGCTGAACAATTTGCTGCTGAAAAAGAAGCCGAGCTTGGCTGGAGCAACTACGGCGATACTGAATATGCCGATCATGTTATGCGTTATGTAGAGGGATTTTCAGCAGAGACTAGAACTATTGCTAGTGCTGAATCAGGTAATTAAGCTATGCCTGTCGAAAGCTTTAATGTTACTTCTGAATATGGAATGAGGTTCCACCCGATTGATAACACAGAGAAAATGTACAATGGCATTGATTTTGCTTGTACTCGTAGTGACACTCTTTACGCAGTTAAAGATGGCGTGATTGATAGTGCCTTACATGAAAATACAGGGTTAGGCAATCACCTTATTATTCAGCATGGTGAACAGCCATATGAGCCAATTAGACGTAGAAAAAGGGGAATCGGTTGAACAAGGACAAGCTTTAGGTAAATGCGGTACGACTGGAAGCAGTACAGGTACACACTTGCACTTGGAATATCGAAGTGACCCGTCATACAGTTCAGAGCGTACCAAACCTAGAGATGTTTTAAACTTTTAAGGAGGTGATGACATGAAAAAATCGGCAGTTATAGCTACGTCATTAATGGGGATTATTGTTTTCTTCTTATTTATGTTTGTCATCTCTTTAAATAATCAAAACGAAAAGCTAGAAAACGATCTTTAAAGCCAAGAACAGCAGTCTCAACAGCAGATCGAACTATTGGAAAATGAGCTTCAACAACAGCAAGCCAATACTTCTAATAATGAGTATGAAGAAGAGAGTAATGAATTTCATACTTCTTCTAAAGACGCAGCTAAAGAATTTGTACGAGCCTATTTTGATTATTCTAGTAGCCCTAATAAACAGGAAGTTCAGGAATATGCGTCAAGTGAATTGATGGAAAAGCTTTCTTTTTCTAATGAAGAAGAAAGGGAAATTAGTGGAGACGTAAAATCTAACGTTAGTGATATGGAAGTATATTACGGTTCCTCGACTGAAAGCACACATGAATTATTCATTACATTTACGAATACCATTTCTTATAATGATGTGCCTGATGATGTGAGTTCTTTTGTTACCTTAAAAATGGATAAAGAAAATGAGTCTTGGAAAGCAACAAATATAAAATTTGAACAAATTTAAAGGGAGAACTGTTATGACAAACAATCCTTATTTTGAATTAGCACCGCACTTACAGAAGATAAAAGAAGAAATCAAAGATTATCCGCTTTTGTTATCTAAAATTAATTCGTACATTGGAATTGTAAAAAACCTATCTGCAGATTACGAAAGCTATCCGATAAATCTAGAAAAAAATATGAAGAAGAATTAAATCTAGACATTTATTCGCAAAAATTTTCGATACCTATCAATATTACAGATGGTTTTTATTACATAACTTATTTTATTCCTTATGTGCGTGATCTGATAAATCACTATCAATTACCAGTAGGAATTGTAAATAATAAAGAACTGTATAATATAGCTCGTCACAATGTTGAAGAAAGAACAGCTAGATTAGACGAAGCAAATTATGAACCTGCTAGTGCTGTACGACATCCTGAATTACAAAGTAATCCTTTGGGGGCTATGATTATTGATGGCAACCATCGTATTGTTTCTAGCTATAAGCTTCATGAATTTTTTTCCCATTATACTTATTAGATCCACCATATCATTACCCATGTTTATTAAAAGATATTGATCGCTTCTTAGTTAAAATACGTTTCAACGTTATGCAGTTATATAACATGAAAATACAAATATCCGAATGGCCGAAAACAGGTCAAGACCAATTTTTAAAGCATCTAGATCAAGTATTAATGCCAATTGAAACTCTTTTAAGTTCTAAAGAAAATTAAATTTTTATAAAAAAATGGTAGCGAAATCTAATGAATATGCTCAACAAACTATTAAGGTAGATCACCATACAAAAGATTTAGTTCTTTCTTTAATGAGTATTAAACGTAAAGATTATAAAAGAATGAACGAATTAGTTTTTGATGCAGTAGAATATTATGCCGAACATACACTTTCCGATAAAGAAAAAGACACTTTACAAGCTTTAATGAACAATGAATAATTGATACGACACTTAGATAAGAATCTTAATAAATAAATGGGGGAGTCACTTGGTTGACTATCTTTATCACTATACAACTCTTGATGTATTGAAGTTAATACTGGCTAATAGGACATTTAGGTTCTCGAGCTTAGCTGGAGTAGATGATTTAGACGAAGGAGAAACTAAAGATTTTGAGAAATTAGGACGTCATGTATATGTTAGTAGTTGGACTAGTATTCCAGATGATTCATTATTATTATGGCAGCAATATGCTAATACTAGCCGGGGGGTACGCATTAGATTAAGGCCCAATATTTTTGAAGAGAAATCAATAAACGAAAACATAAATTTACATGGTGTTAACGTAAATATTAAACACGATAATTTTCATCCTGATTTACTGGATTTAATGACTAAAGAGATTATTACATTTAGCCCTCTTTATCCAGAACTATCTAGAGTAACTTATACAGATTTAGAAAGACTGTTAAAGCCAACAGTACATCACTCAAATGAAACTAACACTCAATTAATTACTCGAGATCTTGGAATTTTCAAACGTGTAGAATGGCAAGGCCAAAATGAATGGAGGTATATAGTTAGATCGTTACCTATTAGCGTACCTGAGATGCAACCTAAACAAGGTCCTCAGACAATAATGGACAAAATCAAAAATAGAACCGATCTTGGTTATATTGATTTAAAGTTAAAAGATAACATTTTTGAAGATTTAGAAGTAATGTGTAGTCCTTTGATGTCTAACGAAGGAAAACAAGAAGTTAAAGATTTATTAAATAGTTATGTACCTAACTCTGTTATCAAATACAGTAATTTAAACATACGGCCAAAATAAAATATGTTAAGGGGGTAATCACATTGAGCTTAGTTTCTGTTTTATTTACTCCCAAAGAAATCTCTATAGTAACCGACGGATCTGTTACAGAAAATGAAAATGGCCAAATAAAAGAAACGAAAAAAGATTACCAAAAATTTCGTGTGATAGATAGACAAAGAGTATTTGCTTTCGCCGGGCATAAAGAACCTTGTGAAAAAATCATAGAAATTTTAGATGAAGATTTGGAGACAATGGACTTTGTTGATCTAGCTCACAATATACGGGCTAAAATTATAGAAAATGGATTAAAACAATACAAGATTAAAATAGCTCTTTGTGAGACTAAAAATAACAGAGTACAAGTAGCCACGTATGATTCTAATAGAGACGAATTATTATTTTATGAAAGCACTGGTACTGAAATAAAATATACTTTTTTGCATACAGGTGAAGTTGAGGAAAAGATTAATATGGAAGCTTTTATAGATGATAGATTATCTAAAAAGAAAAAAATAAAAGCTAACGACTTAAAAAATGCTCAAATAGCTTTGAGTCAAAAAGTAGCTCAAATAGATCCTACTGTGAATAGAATGACTTTCACCAAAATTATTCGACCTTAAACATGTGTCTTAGTCAATAGGGTATACCCTATTGACTGATAAGTATATTAATATAAAAGCCCTTTATATCAGGGCTTTCAGATTGTAGACAAAGGCCTCCGAAATTCATTTTCGGAGGCCTTTGTTTGTGCCATCGAGGGAAAAAGAAGCCTCCAACGGCCGGTGCACGTCTGTCGCCACCGCCAGGTGGCGAGTTTTTTGAGGTTCATCACCGCATAAACAAGCATCGCCTGCGCGGTGTTTCGTGCCCCTCCGGCGAGGAGTGTCCAGCGCAAGCCATGCTTTTGT
>NZ_JBQLIA010000026.1:0-39624 GCF_056034345.1 Marinococcus sp. LNSP9103-4
GCGACCGGCCCGGCGGGCTCGGTGCTCTTCTTTGACTGCAACACGATGCACGGCTCGGCCGGCAACATTTCGCCGTATCCGCGCAGCAACGTCTTCTTCGTGTTCAACTCGGTGGAAAACAAGCTCGTCGATCCGTTCAGCGGCCAGGAGCCGCGTCCGGAATTTCTGGCCAACCGCCAGGATACTTCCGCGATCAAGCCAAGCTCGGATCGTCTTTCACACAAAACTTCCACTTCTGCAAAATAAGATACAAAAAGCATCCGGTTTTTCTTCCCGGATGCTTTTTTCATTATAATGTCGGTCTTCAATCACCGTTTGAATGTCTGATCCTTTTCGTCGTTTGATTTCTGTGTAAGCAGTACACTGTATAAAAGCGCAAACACCATGCCACTGAAACCAATCATTTGAATAATAACACTTTCGAATCCCTGCAGCTGCAGAGTCCCCGTTAAAAACAGAGCGAGAAACGCAACCAACATTGCCACAGCCCATACAACTGGTTCTTTCATCGTTATTCCCTCCATTTTCTCTCATGAGTAGAGATAGGTTATCTATATCATAATAAATTCCTTTTCCTTTTCCCATCCGTCTGTAAAGTTATCTACCATACTAATTTTTTCATTTGTCAGAAATAACTTTTATTCACCATCGCTGTTACATTGAAACAATCATCTATTCCTAGTATGATAGTGGATAGTCCTTGTTAGATAGACATTTGTATATGCATAGAAAAATACCCGTGCTGCGTATGGAGCACGCGAACCGTCATGCACATTGTCTGCGACGAAACTTCATGAGAGAGGGTCATAGCGATGGGAAACACAGAAAAAGATTTACGAAACCGCAGTAAAGCCATCAGCGAGGGAGCCAACCGGGCGCCGAACCGGGCAATGCTCAGGGCCGTCGGATTTACAGACGACGACTTTAAAAAACCGATGATAGGCATTGCAAGTACGTGGAGCGAGGTTACTCCTTGTAACGTACATATCGATAATCTTGCACGCCACGCAAAGCAGGGAGCGTCCACCAACGGTGGTGCACCGCTTATTTTCAACACAATTACCGTATCTGACGGAATCGCAATGGGTCATGAAGGCATGCATTACTCCCTTCCAAGCCGTGAAATTATTGCGGACTCGATTGAAACTGTTACCAATGCGGAGCGTCTCGACGGGGTCGTCGCCATCGGCGGCTGTGATAAAACGACGCCTGGCTGCGTCATTTCTCTGGCCCGCATGAACATTCCTTCCGTTTACGTTTACGGCGGAACTATTCAGCCAGGTAAACTAAACGGTAAAGATATTGATATTGTTTCGTCCTTTGAGGCTGTCGGCCAGCACCAGACTGGTCAGATCAGCGATGAAGAGCTTCATCAGGTAGAGTGCAATGCGTGCCCGGGTGCTGGTGCCTGCGGAGGGATGTACACAGCCAATACGATGGCTGCTGCCGTAGAAGCGCTCGGCATGAGCATCCCCGGTTCTTCCTCCACGCCTGCGATTTACGAATACAAAGAAACCGAATGCAGACAGGCCGGGGAATTAACCATCGAACTGCTTGAAAATAACATTCTTCCAAAGGATATTATGACGAAAAAAGCGTTTGAAAACGCCATTACGGTTGTTATGGCGCTTGGCGGTTCCACCAATGCGTTTTTACACCTTCTTGCGATTGCTCATTCGGCAGACGTGGACCTGTCTTATGACGATTTTGAACGCGTCCGCCAGAATGTCCCTCATATTGCCGACCTGAAGCCGAGCGGCAAATATGTCATGCAGGACCTTTATGAAATCGGCGGCGTGCCGGCAGTCATGAAGCTTCTCCATGAGGAGGGGCTCCTGCACGGTGAATGCCTCACGGTAACCAGCAAGACGCTTGCAGAAAACCTTGATGCTGTGCCGTCCCTCAAGGAAGGGCAGGAAATTATCCGTCCTATCGCTGAACCATTTAAAAAGACCGGTCCGCTTGTCGTTTTAAAAGGAAACGTCGCACCGGAAGGCTCCGTAATCAAGTTGTCCGGTCAGAAGATCAGCCGGTTCGAAGGTACGGTAAAAGTCTTTAACAGCGAAGAATCAGCTACAAAGGCCATTATGGACGGGGATATCGTCGAAGGAGACGTGCTCGTTATCCGTTACGTCGGCCCACAGGGCGGCCCGGGTATGCCGGAGATGCTTTCTGTTACTTCCATGATCGTAGGACGCGGTCTCGGAGGTAAAGTGGCTCTTATGACCGACGGTCGTTTTTCCGGCGGCTCACACGGTTTTGTTATCGGGCACGTTGCGCCTGAAGCAAGTGTTGGCGGTCCGATCGGCCTGCTTGAAAACGGGGATACCATCTCCATTGACAGTGACACGCAGGAAATCAACCTCCATATTTCCGATGAAGAGTTTGAAAAACGCCGAAACGCCTGGCAGGCCCCGGATCTTCCGGAAAAACGCGGAGCACTGGCCAAGTACGCTAAACTCGTTTCTTCAAGTGCCAAAGGCGCCGTTACCGACGCAGATTTATAAGCAATATTACGGAGAGCTGCCTTTTCGGGCAGTTCTCTTTCTTTTCAGCATTTTTTTGAAGACTCTTGAGTTTCCAACAATTTATGGTAAATTATGAAGGTATTGAGCACTACATACATAGCATAGCCACGAAAGGAGTTTCCTATGTCTAAAAAACCAAGGCCCAGTTCCGGCCGTACATTCGCAGCCATTGTAGCCGTTATAGCTGTGATTTTGCTCGCTATCATTCTTGTCGGCAACTTCGGCGGCGGAAGCAGTGACAATTCCGGCGGGAGCAGCGGAGAAAGTCTTGATACAAGCGGCCAGCCCCTCAAGGGGGACGAGGATGCCCCGGTAACAGTCGTTGAATTCGGGGATTATAAGTGCCCTGCGTGCAAAGATTTTCACGAATCGGTCGTTCCTGAAATCGAGTCCCAGTTTATCGAATCCGGCGATGCCGCTTTCCATTACGTTCATTACCCATTTCTAAGTGAAGATTCCACTACAGCGGCAGAATTCAGCGAAGCCGTTTATGGCGAACTCGGGGATGAAGCCTTCTGGAGCTTTCACGATACACTTTTCGCCAACCAGCCGCAGAATGAAGGCGGCGATTACTTTAACCAGGAACGTTTAGCGGAGCTGCTGCAGACAACAGCTTCCGAAGAGGAAGTAAACACAGTGATTGAAGCTTTTGAAAACGGCACCTATGAAGAAAACGTAGAGAATGACCGTTCCATGGCCGAAGATCTTGGTGTAAACAGCACCCCTTCCGTATTTGTGAATGGAGAACTATTTGAAGGTGACAGCTATCAGGAGCTGCTCGATATGATTGAAGAAGAGGCAGGGGAGTAACGCCTATGGATCGTTGGTTAAGTGCGGCCTGGCTGATGGCCATTACCGCTACGCTCGGCAGCTTATCGTTCAGCGAAATTTTAGGCTACACGCCGTGTGAGCTTTGCTGGTATCAGCGCATTCTTATGTACCCGCTCGCAGTTATTTTGGGCGTGGCTGTCTTCCGCGGGGAGCGGCAGGTCATATGGTATGCGCTACCTCTTGCTGTTCCTGGCATGCTGCTTGCAGGCTATCATTACCTTTACCAAAAGCTTCCCGTGCTGCAGCAGGCCACGGAATGCACCGGTGCGGTTTCCTGCTCCGATCAATCAGCGCAGTGGTTCGGGTTTATTACTATTCCTCTTCTTTCCTTCACTGCATTTTTGATTATTTCCATTACTCTTTTGATTATCGCTGTACGCAAAAAATAGTCACATGCCCTCAGGCACGTGACTATTTTTTATTATTCTTCGGACGAAGCCACGGCTTCTTCTATTTCTGTAATCATTTTATCCATCGACTGCAGACCGCCGCCGGAAAGATACCAGTATTCCGGGTCCAGATAATGAATGTCATCGTTCTGCGCTGCCTGTGTTTCATTCACAATGTCATTATCGAGAGTTTCCGCAGCCGACTGCTCTTCCCCGCCTTCACTGACTACCGCACTGCGGTCTATGACGAAGAGATGTTCTGGATCTTCTTCCGCTAAGTATTCATAGGAAGCACTCTGTCCGTGTGTAGATGCTTCGATATTTTCATCCGCTGCCGGCACGCCAAACACGTCATGAATCAGCCCGAAGCGGGAGCCTTCGCCATAAACACTCAAGGAACCGTCGTTTACAAGCGTCACCAGCGACTCTCCGGCATCTTCAGCCTTTTCGTTTAAATCTTCAATGCGGGTATGAAGCTCGTCTACTTTTTCCTGCATCTGCTCTTCCTTCTGGAAAATCTCTCCGATCATTTCCATGTTGCTGTCAAAGGATTCCATATAATTTTCTGTATCCACTGCTGTATAAACAGTCGGAGCAATCTCGCTCAGTTCCTCATAGGCATCACTCTGGCGCCCTGAAATGATAATAACATCCGGCTCCATTGCGTTAATTGCTTCAAAATCCGGCTCTTTCAGGCTGCCGATATTTTCATATTCATCGCTGCTGTAATCATCCAGGTACGAAGGAAGCGACTCCTGGGCCACGCCGTCCACGTCTACATCAAGCTCATCCAGCGTTTCAAGCATTTCATAGTTAAACACGACGACATTTTCAGGGTTTTCCGGTACTGTTGTTTCACCCAGCTCGTGTTCCACCGTCACTTCCCCGCTGCTTTCCTCCCCCTTTTCTTCACTGGTATCTTCTTCATTTGAAGCACTGCTGTTTTCACCTTCTGCAGTTGATGACCCTGAATTATCAGCTCCGCATGCAGCAATAAGTGCTGTTCCCAATACTGCAGTTGACGCAAGTATCCATTTGTTCTTTTTCATTTTTCTATTCCCCCTGGATAAGTTATTTTATTTTTCAAGCCCTGATGCGCTGGTGCTCCCTCCTTTTGTTACTCTTTCGCCATATCAACGGGCCGGTGGCAGTGTTTATGTAAAGTAAACACAGATTTTCTGATCGTTAATACGACAGATCGGCATATCCATTTCATAGATATCTGTCAGTACTTCTGATGCCATCATCTCTTCGGTGGTGCCCTGAGCTACGATATGCCCATTTTTTAAAGCGACGATGTCATCGGAGTAACAGGAAGCAAAATTAATATCATGAATAACCAGAAGCACGGTTTTGCCCATGTCTTTCACTAAACGGCGCAGCACCTTCATAATTTGCACCGAGTGCTTCATATCCAGATTGTTCAGCGGCTCATCGAGCAGAATGTAGTCGGTGTCCTGAGCAATAACCATTGCAATGAAGGCCCGCTGCCGCTGGCCGCCGCTCAGCTGATGAATAAAGGAGTCCTGCATCGTTTCAAGCTCCATGTAATCAATAGCCTGATCCACATATTTCCAGTCTTCTGCGCTCAGACGTCCCTGCGAATAAGGAAAACGGCCGAAGGAGATTAATTCACGGACAGTAAGCCGGGCGTTCATTTCATTGGACTGCTTTAAGATAGCCAGTTTCTTTGCCAGCTCCCGGCTTTTTGCTTTCGTAATGTCTTTGTCTCCGATTTTCACTTCGCCTTCGTCCTTCGCGATCAAACGGCTGATCATAGCAAGCAGCGTACTTTTTCCCGCCCCGTTCGGACCGATAAATGAGGTGATCTGTCCCTGCTTAATCGTTACGGAAACGTCGTCTACGACCGGCGTTTCATCATATTTTTTTGTTACATTCATTACCTGGACCATGCTTTATTCCCCCTTAATAACAGATAGATAAAGTAAATGCCTCCGATAAAATTCACAATGACGCTGATCGCTGTGTTGAAGCCAAGCACCCTCTCGACGAGCAGCTGTCCGCCGATAAGAAATGCCACAGCCGCAAGCGCAGCAGCCGCAAGCAGCACGCTATGCCGGTAATCCTTCATCAGCTCGTAAGCAACGTTTGCCACGAGCAGGCCTAAAAACGTAATCGGCCCGACGAGCGCGGTTGCAATGGAAATAAACATAACTACAACGACAAGCAGACGCTTTACCGCGTATTGATACGGCACTCCCAGGTTAACCGCCTGGTCCTTCCCAAGGGAGAGAACATTTAAATATTTCATGAAAGACAGGGAGTAGATAAACAGCAGTACAAAAGCCGCTGCAGAAATACCGAGAATATTTGTATTCACATTGTTAAAGCTTGCAAACATATTGTCCTGAATCGTTAAAAATTCATCTGGTGATATGAGGACCTGTAAAAATGTTGAAATGCTGCTGAACAATGTTCCGCAGACAATTCCGACGAGCAGCAGAAAGAAAATATCCTGCTGCTCCCCCTGAAATAAAAAGTAGTAAAGAATGACGGCAAACCCGAGCATCAAGGCAAGCGATACGAAAAAGTTCAACGGACCGTTAACTACAACCGCCGACGTGGAACCGAAAAAGAACACGAGTGCTGTCTGCAGCAAAATATACAATGAATCGAGACCTATAATACTAGGTGTTAAAATCCGGTTATTCGTAATCGTTTGAAAAATAACAGTGGAAAAAGCAATCGCACCGCCGGTCATAACCATAGCAAGAAGCTTCTCTGCCCGGTGCTCCAGGACGTAATCCCAGTTACCTCCAGCGTCTGTAAACATAAAGATGATGGCGAGAACAAGCGACAAAACAGCCAGTCCTATGATCTTCCAATTAAAACGCATATTTCTTCCTCCTCATCAGCATATAGAGGAACAAGAAACTGCCCAGGACACCTACGGTTAAACCGATAGGCACTTCATACGGAAAAACGATCAGCCGCCCAAAAATATCACAGACTAGCACAAACACCGCGCCAAGCAGTGCGGTATGAATCAGCGTTTTCTGCAGATTGTCCCCCAGGTAGATAGCAACAATGTTCGGTACCACCAATCCTAAAAAAGGGATGGTCCCCACTGTTAATATAACGACGGCCGTCACAGCGGCGACAATGGTAATGCCAAGATTGACGACTGTACGGTAATTCAGCCCCAGGTTCACCGCAAATTCTTCTCCCATGCCGGCGATCGTAAACCGTCCGGCAAATATGTAAGCTATGAAAATAAGCGGCAGGCTGACGTACAGGAGCTCATACTGCCCGTTCACAATTAATGAAAAATCTCCCTGCAGCCAGGCTGACATGTTCTGGACAACGTCATACCGTAAGGCAAAAAACGTTGTGACGGAGCCTACAACACTCCCAAACATTAATCCCACCAATGGAATAAATATGGGATCTTTAAATTTCACGCGCTCCAGAATTGTCATAAAAATAAACGTACCGAGAAGTGCGAATAAAAAAGCTACGCCGGTCCGGAGCAGCGGCGTGGCTCCGCCAAACCAGATCATAGCCACTAAAATGCCAAACCGGGCCGAGTCCATCGTACCGGCTGTAGTAGGAGAAACAAACCGGTTCCGGCTCAGCTGCTGCATGATTAACCCACAGATGGCCATCCCCATGCCGGCCATAATAATACTGAGAAGCCGTGGTATACGGCTCGATGTCAATGTACGCCATTCGTCTTCGTTTCCTGCCATCAGCCCCTGAACCGACACCGTCTGGACGCCGATAAACAGGGAACCGGCCGAAAGAAGAACGAGAAGAGCGAGTAAGTACCACCATTTCATCTGTAAACACTTCATTTCCAAGAACAATTGCATCGTTCTGCGTCTAATTATTAATGATTTTCATTATCAATTACATTTTTTATTCTATCACCCCGGTTTTAAATGTCAATGTACCTTTTGCTTTTTTCCTAAATTTTTCATAAACGAAAAAGCCGGCCTGCCTGAAAGGCAGAACCGGCGTTTCATATTCTTGTTAGGACGGGAGTGTTACTTTGTCCATGAATGCTGAAAAAGCGTAGGAATCTTCATTGTAGGCGTATAAAAACATGGATCCTGAAACAGCCGTCCGGTAGGAAACATTTTCCCATCCTCCGTTTTCAGTCACTTCCTGCTGGAACTGCTCCTCTGCCTGTACAGCCGCATCCCGGGAATCGAACTCATAAACCGCTACTTTTGTATTCGTGCTGTCTTCCTCCCACATTTCGCTTTCGTGATCCATGGATACCGGGGCCGCAGGGCTTTCTTCTGTCTCCTGCATAGAAAGCCCGTTGCTTTCAAGCTCCGTGATCCATTGTTCTGCTCCCTCTGCCTCATTTCCACAGGCCGATGCAAGCAGCAGCATGCCTGCCGCTGCGCACGCTGCCATCCTGTTGAAAAGCCGCATTGCAGTCCCCCTCCTCCCGAAAAAAATGAATATGCTGCTGATTATGTATATGTTTATTCTAACAGGGATTTCCAGTCGAAACATTATTCTTCTCGTTTTTTTGCACATTTTTATGCCTTTGTTACAATAGAGAACAGCATGAAAGGAGCGAATAAATAATGACTACGAATAACCGCATTGAATCTAAAAATTCTTTTGAGGAAACAATACAAACAGAAACACCGGTAGCGGTAGAATTTTCAGCAGGCTGGTGTCCGGACTGCCGGAGACTCGATATGTTTATAGACGATGTACTGAACCGTTTTGACAGCGTGCCATTTCATAAAATTGACACCGAACAGCTGCCAGACATTACAAGCGAACAGGAAGTAATGGGCATACCGAGTATTCTTGTATTCCAGAACGGGGAAAAAATAGGCCATTTGCATAGCGCAGATGCTAAAACCCCGGGTCAAGTAAGCGACTTTTTCTCCAAATATTACTAAAGAAAAACTGCCGGGATTCCGGCAGTTTTTAATTTTTCCGGGCAGCCCATGCCGTGCTTTGTTTGAAATTGCCAGAAGCGGGAATGTTCCCTTCAGCATACTAAAAAGGAGTGAACATTATGGCAGTTATTGATGCCAAAGAAATATTAAGCGAATACCGCCGCGGCATAGAGCAATTCAGTGAATCCTATCAGGAAATCGCAAAAAATTACAACCGCTTTACGTCGAGTGCTTTTGAAGGCGGAGAAGTTTCGACCGCTCAGAAGCATTTGACAGCTCTTGCTATTGGCGTTCATCAGGGTGATACTACATGCATTGTTTACCATATGGACCAGTGTCTCCATCATGGATGTTCTGAGGATGAAATCAAAGAGTATATGGGTGTAGCGGCAGCTTTTGGCGGCGGCGAATCCATGAGTGAAGCAGTGACGATAGGCCTCGATGCCCTGCAGCAGTTAAAGGATAGATAAACAAGAAGCTGTTTCCTTTGCCGGAAACAGCTTCTTGTTATTTATCCAGGATATCTACAACAAATTGGGACCATGTCTCAAGCCGCTCATATGTATCCGGCTGGGACAGTTCATCCACGCTTGTCCAGAAGCCGCGGATCTGCTCCGTTTCTTTGACCTGTACGTCCACGTGCTCCGGAAGAATAAAAGTATATAGAATGCCGAGATGCACTTCACCGACGGCGTTATCGTCATCATTAATCAATCCAAGCGCCTGCATTTCCGCTCCTTCCAGAGAAGAAATATGAAGTTCTTCTTCCAGCTCACGGTCAGCATTTGTGTGCAGCAGCTCCTGAAATGTCGAAACACCGGATTCAGCATTCATATGCCCTCCAAACCCGAGGGACAGTTTATTATGCAGCCTTCCTTCTCCTCCGCCTGCAAGCCGTTCGTATGCGAATAATTGTTCTCCCCTTCGAATGACTACATAGGGAATCGGCTGTTTCCAGGAAGGGTCTTCTTCGGCGTCTCCCCGCCTTTTTTCCGTATATGTATCCGCAATCGTTCCAATAATTTCCTGAATTTGATCCTGCTCGTCCTGCACCCCGTGAAATGCCCGCGCTTCGCGTGCAAATACCTGCTCTCTTGGTGCTACTACAATCATTTCATCCATTTTACCCATACTTTTCACCTCTTTGTGATGTTCATCTGTACTTTATTATAATTATAGCGGAAATTTTTTATATACACATTAAAAAAGCCAGGCGCAGGCCCGGCTTTTTTGTTAGTCGAAAATGAAATCTTCGTCCCGGACCGGCTCCACTGTTGCTTTTTTGTAGCCGTTTCCTTTCATCGAGAAGAAATCATGGGATTTTGTTTTTGTATCCATGCCGTTTAATACAATCGGGTTAATTTCTTCCTCTTCAAAATACGCATCCAGGCCTAAGTTCATCAATGCTTTGTTCGCATTGTACCGAAGGAACTTTTTCACATCAGAGGTCAGTCCTACCGGATCATACAACTGTTCGGTGTAAAGCAGTTCATTTTCATACAGCTCCATGAGGAGGTCGTGGGCAAATTCCCGCAGCTCTTCCTGCTTTTCCGGTGTCTGGCGCTTGTAAATTTCCTGTGCCAGAAGACCAACGTATACCCCGTGGATCGCTTCGTCACGGATAATCAGGTTAATGATTTCCCCGCTCTGCATGAGCTTGCCCTGGCCGTAGAAATAAAGCGGATAATAGAAACCACTGTAGAACAGAAAGCTTTCAAGATAAACAGAAGCTACCATCGCTTTGTACAGGGAAATTTCGTCCCCGTCTTCGATTTTATTGTACTGCTCGACAATACGGGTAGCTTTTTTCTGCAGGTGCGGATTTTCCTTCACCCATTCAAACAGCTCATTGATTACTTCTGTAGAAGCAAGTGTCATGAAAATGTTCGAATAGGATTTTGCGTGCACCGCGTTTTCCATCATTGCCATAAAGTTTAATACCGCTTTGCGCTGGTGGCCTTCCACCTGCTCAGCAACCTTTGGCATGCCGACATTTCCCTGCTCTGTATCGAGCAGGGTCAAACCGGCGAGTACTTTCATATACGTGTCTTTTTCTTCATCGGATAAATATTTCCACGTGAGCAGATCCCCGTTTAGTGATATTTCCTCTGGAAGCCAGAACTGTTTTACGTTCTGGCTGTAAAACATCTGCGTAAAGTCGTCGTCTTGTTTTGACCAGTCGGCTGCGTCAAATATTTGATTCATGGGGTGATACTCCTTTCTTTACACGACGCAGGAGAGGCAGTCGTCCTGTCCTGTGTCTTTTGTCCGCGCATAGTAAATCGTCTTGATACCTTTATGGTGGGCATAGAGATCAATTCGGTTCAGGTCTCTCGTGGTGATGGTGTCACGCACAAAGAGAGTGAAGCTGATGCCCTGATCGATGTGCTCCTGGATAGCTGCGATCATATCCACAACGTTGAACATATCCATGTCATATGCCGCTTTGTAGTAGAACCAATTATCCGGCGCAAGGCCCGGCATCGGGTAATACGTTTTCGAGTTGCCGTACGTCCGTTCTTCAATCCGCTCCATAATCGGCATAACAGAAGCAGTAGCCGACTGTACGTAGGAAATGGAGCCGGTTGGTGCGATTGCCAGGCGGTAGCTGTGGAACAATCCGTGCGTCTGCACCTGCTTCATCAGCTCTTCCCAGTCTTCAGCATCCGGCAGGGCCATGCCTTCAAACAGGTCCGCAATTTTAGCAGAGGACGGGAGGTAAGAACGGTTCAAATACTTGTCAAAGTAGGAGCCGTCAGCATAGCTGGAACCTTCGAAGCCGTAGAACGTCTCTCCTGTTTCTTTTGCAAGCTCCATCGAACGCTGAATGGAATAGAAGTTCACAGCCATAAAGAAGAAATCAGCGAATTCCCGTGCTTCCTCACTTTCGTAGGCGATATGGTTCTGCGCCAGAAAGCCGTGCAGGTTCATCGCGCCGAGGCCAATCGATTTCATCATCTGGTTGCCGCGGCGTACAGCCGGAGCATTCGTAATATTGGTATGCGTCGCTACGTGGGTCAGAGAATCAGTGGCGAGCTTCACTGTATCCTTGATCGTTTTGTGCTTCATAACATTGGCAATGTTCAACGAACCAAGGTTGCAGGAAATATCTAGGCCGACTTCATCTTCCTCGCCGTAATCCGTATAGCTTGATACCTCAGACGCCTGGAGGACTTCAGAGCAAAGGTTGGAGAATTTTACTTTGGACACGTTATTCAGCGCGTGCGCCCGGTTGACGTTATCCTGAAACATCAGGTAAGGGTATCCGGATTCGGACCGGAGAATCGCCAGCTTTTCAAGCATGCGGCGGGCATTGACCTTGTCTTTTTTCACGCGGTCGTCCTCGACGAGCTTGTCGTACATTTCGCTCATATCCATTTCATCAAGATGTTCACCGTACGCCCGGTACACTGTGTGCGGATAGAACAGATACATATCTTTATCCTGGCGGGCGAGCTCAACGAATTTATCCGGAATCACGACTCCGATTGATAATGTTTTAACACGCACGTCTTCATCGGCCGAAATTTTCTTTGAATCCAGGAAGTCGTGAATATCCCGGTGAAAAATATTTAAATATGCCGCGCCGGAGCCCTGGCGCTGCCCCATCTGATCTGCATAACGAAAAGCATTGTCGAGCAGCTTCATTACGCCGACGACACCTTTTGTCGCGTTTTCCACATCCTTAATGGCTTCGCCCTTTGCCCGGAGCTTCGATAAGTTCAGTGACACACCGCCGCCTACCTTGGACAGCTGCATGGAGATATCGACAGCCCGGGAGATATCATTTAAAGAGTCGTTTACTTCCAGCAGGAAGCAGCTGACTAATTCTCCGCGCCGTTTTCTGCCGGCATTCAGGAACGTCGGGGTGCTCGGCTGATAATCCTGGCTCATCATCATTTCTGCAAACTGCTCAGCTTTTTCTGCGTTTCCATTGCCGAAATAAAGGGCCACAACAGCCACCCGGTCTTCAAAACGCTCAAGGATCATTTTCTGATCATTGGTTTTCAGCGCATAATCATTGTAAAATTTAAACGCGCTCATGAATGACGGAAAACGGAATTTCTTTTCATAGCACAGGTTGTAGACGCGCTCAATTTCTTCAAATGAATACGCCTCGAGGAATTCTTTTTCATAAAAGTCATTTTCGAGCAGGTAGTCGAGCTTTTCTTTCAGATCGTGAAAGAAAACAGTGTGCTGATTGACGTATTGAATAAAGTATTGATAGACGGCTTCTTTGTCTTTTTCAAATTGAAAGGACCCGTCCTTTTGGAACATAATCTCATTGTTTAACTGGATCCAGTCGGTGGTTTGTGTTTGTTGCAACTTTCATCGCCTCCTCTGCGAAAATGGACACATCGTTTTTTGTTCCGCTTAGTTCGAATTTATGGAGTATGGGAACGTTGTAGTTCACTGCAATCTGATTGGCGCTTTTGGCGAAATTGTCTCCCCATACTTTGTTTCCACTCGATGCTACAGCAAGAAGCTGCTCTGCATGTTCTTCGAGAAATGCTTCGGTGGATTCCGGGATATTTCCAAACCCCTTCGTATAGGTGATAAGGATAAACGGTTCATCGATTTGTTCCGCTTCATTCAGACTGTACACCCGGTCAAACGGGATTTTTTCCGCAAAACGCTTCACGTTGCCCGTCATAGAATCAAAAATGATCGGTATCATCGAATCCCCTCCTTACTTTCTAAAATGCACGAATGTCTGTACACTTTTACTATACCACTACTATATATGGTGTAATCTTCTTTTTCAACATACATGATATAGATATTTTTCGTTCCATCCTCTTGACAATTAAAATCTCTGCCATACTTCCTTATACTCCTCGATTCTACCCTTAAAATTGTGCACATTTTCTGACAGAAAAAATTTCAGTAAGTAAGACCTGCTTCTATATCTAGTCGTTTATAAAAACTGCCAGTGTCTGTACTACTACATACAGACATGCATTTAGTCCAGCTCTCTATTTACAGCGGGCTAATTTTCGGTAAATTCTTGATACTTTCAGTGTACAGAAAAAAATTTACCACGCATTATTTCAAACAAAAGCAGCCCGCGCTTACGCCGGCTGCTTCTCCATATTTCATCACCTTTTCAGGCGGGGTTTTATCTTTCTTTTAATTGAATTAGCTCGTTGACGATCCAGTAGGGGTCCGGCCGGGCGGCTTCCCAGACAGAAACTGCCACGGTGCCGTCCTGATCGATCACATACGTTACGTCTGCAGGGCAGTACGAATGATATCCGGCATGGCGCAGGGCCGCTTTAACCTCCGGGACGTCCTGAAGCAGGTGATCCCGGCAGGAGATGCACGCATTATACCAGGAGGCTGCCACAGCATTTGTGTCTGCAAGCACCTTTCCTGTAAAAGACATGTGCTGCAGCTCTCCCTGAAGGGCGGATACCTGCCCGCTGGCAGCTACTACGATCTGGGCTCCCATCTGCCGAAGCAGCGGGGAAGCCTCCTGATAGCTTCGCAGCCGTTCTGTTTCTACATGTATCCAGCCGCCAAAACAGAAGAGAAGCACTACCGGACCCTGGAGGAGCAGCTGGTTTAACGTAACATTTTCCCCGTCCATGCCGGGCAGTGAGAATGCCGGTGCGCTCTCTCCTATTCTGAGTCCAGGGCAGAATCCCGGCCGTTTTTCCTGGTGCCATTCGTTCCATAAGATGCTTTTTGCCCGGTGCAGCTGTGAATGCAGCACCTTTTCCCTCAGTAGTGCCATTCCTGGAAGACTCCTTTCGGACCCCGTTCATCTGTTGGTGTTAGTCTTTAATTGTCGTTATCGTCATCGTCGTTGTTATCATCATCGTCATCTTCAATATCTCTGGAAGCGATCGTACCGTCTGTATCATTTATGAAGAAATCGCCTTCCTGTTCGTTCGTTTCCAACGAAAGGTCGTACCCGTTCTCTTCACGGTCCAGCTCCCATTCATTCAGCTCTCCGGAAACTTCGCCCATCCCCGAAGCCACAATATCTTCTAAACTGGCGCTGTCCCCGTCCTGGATCAGCGGTTCTTCATTATCTTTATCATCATCGGTTTCTTTTTCAGTCACATTGCCGGAGAACGCTCCTACTTCAACATCGTATTCTTGTTCGCCTTCGAGCTCCACATCGTATTTCTGATCTTCCATATCCAGTTCCAGCTCAACCGCCTGACCGCCCGTTTCTTCCTCAGCAATCAGTACAGCTTCATCGGCAGTAATTTTTTCCTCCCCAGAGCTGCTGTTGTTTTCGTTACTTTCTGCGGCTGTTTCTTCTGAAGATTTGTTTGAAGAGGTTTCTGCTTCCACGCCACTATTCATGGTCGTGTAAGCTCCTGCACCAATAACTGCACCAAGCGCCGTGACCCCCGCCAGACTGCCTGCAAGTACTTTCCCTTTCATGGTCATTTCCCCCTTTATTTGTTGTTACACCTTTACTATAGAGGCCCGACATGAGAATATCCCTACAAGAAAATGAGAAATTGATGAGAAATACATGAACGACTCATAACAAGTAAAAAGACAAAAAAAAGCCACCTGGAATCATCCAGGCAGCTTCTGCCGTTTAATCATCCCAGGTGACTGACAGTATTTCTCCGGTGATGCCGTGTACCTGAACCGTAGCTTCGTCGTCATCATTTTGTTCAAGCTCCACGTAGTAAAACGGCTCCCCAGCATCCGACGTTTCGAAATCAACGTCGTCCACTTCCCCGTTCACTTCTTCCTGCGCCACAGCTGCGGCTTCCTGTTCACTAAGCACTGTCTGGCGTCTTTCTTCACGTTCTTCCTGTGCTTTTTCTTCTAAAATATCTCCTGACCGCGCATCGATAGTCATTTCTTCCAACGCTTCGTCTTCAGCAAACTCCACTACGTACACGGCGGTTCCTTCCCATGTTTCCCGGCTGATTTCTTCAATAGAAAAGTTAGTCTCTTCTTCTGCCCGGGTGCGCGCTTCTTCTTCTGTTAGAGCTTCTGTATCACCAGTGCTGTTACCCGCTACCCGTGTGACGCCTGTAACCGCTCCATCTTCAGCATCCACCTGCAGCTGGTACGTACCCCGGTCAAGCTCTGTCATCACCTCATAGGTGCCGTTTTGTTTTTCCACGCTCGTGATGTCCCCCTGATACTGTCCCTGAACAGCCTGTTCAATTTCCTCCGGCGACATTTCCGGGGTAAAATACGGCGAAAACCGCCAGGCCCCAAAAGTGGCCACTATGATACCAGCCACCAGCACAAACAGAAAGATAACATTTTTCACCGCAGGCCCCCCCTCTCCCTGTTGCTATTATTGTATCCGTTCATTCTGAGAAATTGATGAGAAAGGGAGAGTCATTCACTGGTTACAGGAAAAATTAAGCGGACCGCCGTTCCCTGGCCGTGCGTGCTTTCAATTGTGATGCGTGCGCCGAGAGCTTCAGTAATATCTCTGGCAAGCGACAAACCGAGCCCGTAGCCCCCGCTTGCCCGTGTTCTCGACTCATCCACCCGGTAAAAGCGTTCGAAAACTCGTTCAATATCCTTTTCCGGAATACCGATGCCCCGGTCAATCACAGCGATGACCGGTTCTGTATCTGTCGTTTCGATTTTTACATCAATGACATCACTGCTGTATTTCCGGGCATTATCAAGCAGGATATACAACAGCTGCTTCACTTTGTCGGGATCAGTCTGAACGATTGCCGGCTCCCCGGTTAATTCAATCTCCCGGTGGTAGCTGCTGCGGTAGTTTTCCACAGCATCTGCTGCCACCATCTCCAGGTCCACTTCGGTAATATGGAGGTTTTCTTTTTCATTCTGACGGGCAAGCAGCAGAAGCTGCTGGGTCAGCTCCCTCATCCTCACCGCTTCGGAATGAATGGCTTCCACCGATTCTTCAATGATTTCGGGACGTGAGGCTCCTCTTCTCTGCAGCAGGCTGGCGTATGATTCAATCACAGTCAGCGGCGTTTTTAACTCATGCGACGCGTTGGATACAAACTGCTCCTGTTTATGATAATTTTCTTCGAGACGCTCAATCATTTCATTAAACGTCTCCCCCAGCTGCTCGATTTCATCCCTGGACTTCGACGACGTGGAAATCCGCTTGAATCTGCCGCTTGTCTGGATATCACGCATAGTAGCTGACAGCGCTGCGATTGGACGGAGGATTACCGTGCTCAATAAGCGTGCCGAGAGAAAGACCGGGATGACAGCCGCAATAGTAGCGACTATTAATATTATTCGGAGCACCGCCAGATTTTCTTCTGTCTGGCGGAGGCTGTCGGTAATCTGAATGTTTGCCACCTGTCCATCTGTCCATATGACCGGCACCGAAACGAATGCGTACCGCTCCCCGTTATGTTCCACCACCCGTTCATATTCTTCGGAATAATATTGAACGGGCTCCTCCGTTAAGCTTCCCTCTTCCGGGGAAGTTACCGTCGCTGCCTCCGACTCATCCTGCAGTACAATTCTGGCCATCCCTTCCGTTGGGGTATACGCCCGGAGCAGCTGTTCGACCGAAAAATTATCCGCGGATTCATTAAACGTGGAGGCTGTCTGTCTTCCTTCTTCTACAGTCTGTTCCACCTCACTTCCGATCATCATGCGGGAAAAGGAAAAGTAAATAGCAAGCACTAAAAGAACGACGAGCACAAATACGAGCACCGATGTATATAAATGAATTTTATTTCCAAGCTTCATGAGAAGTCCTTCACCACGTAGCCAACGCCGCGCACAGTCTGGATATGCGCGGTCCCAAATGGTTTATCAATTTTGTTGCGCAGATAACGAATGTATACGTCCACTACGTTCGTTTCCCCGAAATAATCAAAGCCCCACACCTGCTCTAAAATCTGGTCCAGGGACAGCACCTGCTTTTTGTTTTTCAACAGATAGGAAAGCAGGTCAAACTCTCTGCGCGTCAGCTCTATCGGTTCCCCGCCGACATACACTTCCCTGGCCGACTCATTCAGCCGCACTTCGCCCACAGAGAGCCACTGCTCTGCTTCTGCTTCGGCTTTCAAAGCTGCTTCCGCCTGAAAGCGGAGCGAGGAACGGACACGGGCGAGAAGTTCTTCAATTTGGAACGGCTTTGTAATGTAATCGTTGGCCCCGAGGTCGAGTCCGGAAACTTTATCCTCCACAGAATCTTTAGCGGTAACAAGCAGAACCGCTGTTTTTGTGTTCTGGCTTCGTATCCGGCGCAGCAGTTCAATACCGCTGATGCCCGGAAGCATAATATCAAGAATAATTAAATCCCACGGCTCCGCCTGGTACATGGCAAATCCCTCAAGACCGTCGGAAGCCTTCTGAACATAATAATTTTCGTAGGTGAGTTCAAGCTCAAGCACCCGCGCAATTTTTTCTTCATCTTCAACAATCAGTATACGTGCTTGTTCCATTAGGCATCCCTCGATACGCTGCCGGATGGCAGTCTATTATGATGAAGAACGTTGGTTCGAAGCTTTACCCCACAAAGTGATTGTTCTCCATGTGAAATAAACAGCGGTTCCAATTAAACAAATAAGGAAAAATGAAGGAAAAAACCACCCGAGTCCCTCGCTTTCATTCAGGGCCGTACGGACGGTCTGCCACTGAACATAGACAAATCCGAGCGACAGCTCTACGAGGAGCACAGAAATGAGAATCTGTCCCTCCCGCTTAAACACTTCTATTTGATGCTCATTCATTCGCACCGGCAGACGGAACCATCCCGGGTAGCGGAGAGAAAAATACGCCCCGATCCAGATAGCGATCAACGCCAGCGGCGGAACAAATAAATAATACTTTGCAGCATATTCGTTCGGGTCTCCGGTGGCGTCGAAAAACTGGGGCACAATGTAGGGAAGACGGGTCCAATAGAAAAGCACAATCGCCAGTATTCCTATTGAAGCCACACCCCCTACAATTAATGCTGTTCTTGCAAACGTCGGCATAACGGTCTGCCTCCTACTATTCTTTATTCCAGCTTCACCACTGCTGCTTTTTTAACGCTTTTGATATCATTACTAGCGTAACAATACAGGACATCGCAATAATGACCATGACGATGCTCCACATCCATTCTCCGGAAATGACGAAGAAAACGCCGAGAATCAGACTTAGCACCACAATAAACCCTTCGAACCAATAAAAGAATTTTACAGCTGCATTTGTGTTCATGACTTTCCTCCTGATTTTTCTTTTGATTTCTTTTTATAGCCTGGCTTTTTTCTGCCCGTCTGGTACGCTCCAAGCAGAGCACTCAGCATGCCAATTGCTGCGACGATAACGTAAAATGTAGAGCCGCCAAGCCACAGGAAAAAACCGGCAGTCGCCGCAGCCAAAACTAAAAATATTATATTAAACGTAAACAGCACCGGGGATCTCAAACTACCCCTCCCTTTCGACTTTATCTTATATCAACGTATCATTTTCTTTTCTTATTGCCCATCTTTTCATCAAAAAGAGGCCAAAATATTTCCTCATTGGTCTTTTCTCTTTTTAGACCGGTTTAAAACAAAAAAGCACCCATCTGTATGGGCGCTGTAATGATATGAATGGTGCTAGTGACAGGACTTGAACCTGCGACCTGATGCTTACGAGGCAACTGCTCTACCAGCTGAGCTACACTAGCGAACGTTTACGGCAAGTAATAATATACAAAAAGAAAAATTGGGTGTCAATTAAAAAAGCAGAGGCCGCGACCGGCCTCTTGCTTTCATACACTTAAATAAACAGCAGCAGACTCAAGGCCATTACGGCCATACCACTCACTACCCCGTAAATCGATACGTGGGTTTCATCATATTTTTTTGCCGCCGGCAGCAGTTCATCCAGAGAAATGAATACCATAATGCCAGCCACAGCAGCGAAAATGATGCCAAACAGCGTATCGGTCAAAAACGGCATGAGCAGAAGAAAAGCCAGAATAGCACCAGCCGGCTCTGATAATCCTGATAAAAATGAAAGTCGGAATGCTTTGCGCTTGCTTCCGGTCGCAAAATAAATCGGTACCGAAACAGCTACCCCTTCAGGAATATTGTGTATCGCGATCGCAAGAGCGATCGCAAGTCCAAGGCCCGGGTCATTCAGGGCAGAGGTAAACGTAGCGATACCTTCAGGAAAGTTATGTATAGCAATCGCAAGAGCTGTGAAGGTCCCCATTTTCATAAGGCCCTGGCGTTCAAGCTCTTCCTTTGACATATGCATATCTTCCACCCGCTTTACTTCATGCGGATTTCCTTTTTGGGGGACGAGCCGGTCAATGGCGGCAATAAAAATCATCCCTCCAAAAAATCCCCCGACGGTAACCCACTGGCCTCCGACTTCTCCGAGCGCCCCGACCAGCGACTCCTGTGCCTTAAAAAATATCTCCACCATGGAGACGTAAATCATCACACCTCCGGAAAAACCGAGCGAAAAAGCCAAAAACCTGGTATTTGTCGTAGAAGTGAAAAAAGCCAGTATACTTCCGATTCCTGTGGCAAGCCCGGCTCCAAGTGTTAACAAAAATGCATAAATGACATTTGGTTCCATACGCTGCCCCCTTTGTAATCTGATTGGCTTCACGATTCTTTCCCTTATGCAACATTTTAACCATTCTTCAAATGTTGTGTCAATGCAAAACTTCCCCCGGCGGAAAGCCGGCGCCGTTTTCCTCTGCGCCGCGAACGAAAAAAGGTGCCCACGGCTGGAAAGCCGTAAGCACCTGTTGTCTCCAGTATGTATGGTGGAGACGGTGGGATTCGAACCCACGTCCAGAGATATTGCCACTTTAGCATCTACGAGCGTAGTCGCTATATTATCATTCACCAGTACATCAGCCTAGCAACAGGCTTCCGTACGGCTAGTCTGATTAGTCTCTTCAGCCGCCCTCAGACGGAGGGCGAACTGCGTAGCCCACTAAGAGTGAGACCCCAAATCATTCCACGCGGGCGATGGAATGCGGGATCCGCAAAAAGCAGTTGTTACGCTGCTACTGCGAGGTTTTCGTTGTTTTTGCCAGTTATTATTGGCGTGGCATTTTTACGAGCTGCCTCTCGGCTCGCAGCTAAAGCTCAACCTATCCCTGTCGAAGCCGTAACGTCCCCATGTGAAGGATAAGCATGTGCCCATAGGTTTATGAGCGACATACTATATTATAACTAGAGGTCTGGAGCGTGTCAATCTAGTCGCTCATGCCTTTCATGCTGCGATTGATTGCTTTGTCCATTTCACGCTTGGCATCCTGTTCCTTGAGCGCCTGGCGTTTGTCGTATTTTTTCTTACCTTTGGCAAGGCCGATTAACACCTTCGCTTTACCGTTTTTAATATAAACCTTCAATGGAATAATGGAGTACCCGGACTGCATGCTTTTACCAATAAGTTTATTAATCTCCCGGCGGTGCAGCAGAAGCTTTCTCGTACGCAGGGGATCGTGGTTGAACTGATTCCCCTGTTCATACGGGCTGATATGGGCATTATGCAGAAACAGCTCGTTATTATCGATTTTCCCGAAGCTGTCCTTCAGATTCATCCTGCCAGCCCGGATCGACTTTATTTCGGTGCCCCGCAGTTCAATACCGGCTTCGAAGGTATCTTCAATGGTATAGTCATGACGGGCCTTCCGGTTTTGCGCCAGCACACGGTTTTCCGTTTTTACTGCCATCTCCATTCACCTGCCTTCTGTCTTTATTCTACCATAGGGGCCCGGGCGCGTCCTATTGCCCCGGGCTTTCCCGCGATCATATTATTTCTTTTTATTGTTTTTTGAGACTTTCGAGTAAAACGGCTTTTTGTTACCTGATTTGCCTTTTTTACGTCCACCGTCTTTTTTATTGCCATCTTTCTTTTCTCCCTGTCCCTGGCCTTCTTTTCGGCCGGGACGCTTGCCCTTATCGCCCTGAACAACTTTTGCGGACTCTTTGCGACGTGCTTTCGCCGGCCGTTTCATGCCGACAATTTCAAAATCGATCGCCGCTTCATCAAGATTTACATTCAGAACACGCACTTCCACCTGATCACCGATGCGGTACATATTCGCGGTACGCTCACCTATCAGCGCATACTGCTTAGGATCATAGTGGTAATAATCATCCGTGAGATAGCTGATATGCACCATACCTTCAATGGTGTTTTCAAGCTCTACAAACAGACCAAAGTTCGCGGCGCCGCTTACAAAACCGGTAAATTCTTCCCCGATTTTATCCTTCATATACTGCGCTTTCTTCATGCTGTCAACTTCACGCTCGGCGTCAATTGCCCGGCGCTCCATCTCCGAAGAATGCTGGGTGATTTCCGGCAGTTCATTTTTCCATTTCTGCTGCGTTTTATCGTCCAGCCGTTTATTTACCAGATACGTCCGGATCAAACGGTGAACAATCAGGTCCGGATACCGGCGGATTGGTGACGTAAAGTGAGTATAGAAGTCCGCAGCCAGCCCAAAGTGGCCGGCGTTTTCAGGATCGTACTTTGCCTGCTGCATCGAGCGCAGCATCACTGTACTGATCACTGCCTGTTCCGGTTCTCCTTTTACAGCGTCAAGCACTTCCTGAAGCGCACGCGGATGTACCGTATTTGCCGTTCCTTTAACTGCATAGCCAAAGTTCGTAACAAACTCCACGAACGACTGAAGCTTGTCTTCGGCAGGGTCTTCGTGAATCCGGTAGACAAACGGCACCTTCATCCAGTGGAAATGCTCGGCTACCGTTTCGTTGGCTGCCAGCATAAACTCTTCAATCAGCTTTTCAGCGACCGAGCGCTCACGCAGCACCACGTCTGTCGGAGCAGTCGTTTCATCCACGAGCACCTGTGCTTCCTTGAAATCAAAATCAATGGCGCCTCTTCCAAACCGCTTTTCGCGCAGAATAGCTGCAAGCTCTTCCATACGCTCAAACATTGGCACGAGCTGGCTGTATTCCTCCCGCTTTGCCTGGTTGTTTTCTTCAAGAATCAGACGGACATCATTGTACGTCATCCGGGCGGCCGTTCGAATTACACTTTCAAAGATTTCATGATTAACGACCTCGCCCTGCGGCGTTACTTCCATTTCACACGAGAGCGTCAGCCGGTCCACCTGCGGGTTCAGGCTGCAGATGCCGTTTGACAAACGATGCGGAATCATCGGGATTACCCGGTCGACCAAATAAACACTCGTGGCCCGTTCTCCTGCCTCCACATCGATAGGTGTTCCTTCGTCCACGTAATAGCTGACGTCTGCAATATGAACGCCGAGCTTATAGTTTCCGTTATTATATTTCGTCACCGTTACAGCGTCATCGAGATCCTTTGCGTCTGCTCCGTCGATGGTCACGATAGTTTCATCGCGAAGATCCCGGCGCTGTTTGATTTCACTTTCATCAATTACGTCCGGTGTTTTCTGAGCCTGCTCCACAGCCTCCTCGGGAAAATCTCCCGGGAGGCCGTGCTTATGAATGATCGACAGAATATCCACGCCCGGGTCATTTTTATGCCCGATGATATTGACGACTTTTCCTTCAGCTCCTGAAGCCGCATCCGGGTATTTAGTCAGCTCTACGACAACCTTATGGCCGTCCACTGCTCCGTTTTCTGCGTCCTGCGGAATATAAATATCATCGCGGATATGCTTATCATCCGCCGCGACAAACCCGTAATTACCGTAGCGCTGGTACGTGCCAACGACTTTTTCAATACCTCGTTCGATGATGCGGATAATCGTGCCTTCGGTTTTACTGCCCTGGCTCGAGTCCGAGATACGAACAAGTACGGTGTCTTTGTTCATGGCCCCGTTAATTTCCCCGGCCGGCACAAAGATGTCGTCGCGTTCCTTTTCCTCCGGAATAATAAAGGCAAATCCTTTGGCATGGCTCTGCACGCGTCCGCGCATCAGATTCATTTTCTCCGGTATGCCGTAGCGGTTGCTTCTCGTCCGGACAACGTCTCCGCTGTCCTCCATTTCGTTTAGCGTCTTCATGAGACGCTTAATATCTTCTGCCGAATCCGCCTGAAGCGTTTCCTGGATCTCCTCAATCGTTGCAGGGCCCGCAGAATCGTTTTTCAGGTAATTCAGCAGTGTCTGTTTTATTTCCTGGTCCAACGTTTTCATCTCCTTTCAATTTGTTGTGATAAACGTTTTGAGCTTTACGCTCTTTTTTTATTTTGACCAATTTAATCCTTCTAAAAACTGATATACATCTTCGTTCAGCTCATCGCGGTCATTCCCGAGGGTAATAACGTGCGGGGAGTCCGGATACCACTTAATCTGTTTATCCTCCGAAGAGATTTCTTCATAAATGATATTTGCGCTGTCTTCTGCAATCATATCATCTTTTTCACCCTGCACAATCATCGCCGGCGCATGAACCATGTCCAGGCTTTCTTCCACTTCCCGGATCAGCCGGTTGACCGAGTGCAATGTGTCCGTCGGCAGCTGACGAAATTCCATAATTTCTTTATCAATCTGGTCCTGGTCTTTCCCTTCCAGACGTTTAAATTCTTTCGCGTAATTGATGACATCTCCGTTCAGCTTGTCTGCGTTGTTGAATGTCGACATTGGGGCGCTCATTGGAATAATACCCAGTACATCGTAATGATACGCCACACGCAGAGCCATAAGTCCTCCGAGAGAAAGGCCCCCGACGGCAATCTGATCAAAGCCTCTTTCCTTTAATTCCTCGATTCCTGCTTTTACATCCTCCCACCAGTCATGGTAGTCCGTCTCCATCAGCTCTTCCGGAGGAACACCGTGGCCTTTGTAGACCGGCGCATGTACAGTATAACCTTTCTTTTCCAAAAAACGTCCCATCATCCGGACATCCGCAGATGAGCCTGTGAATCCGTGCAGCAGTAGAACTGCACGGTTTCCACCTTCAAAGGTAAATGATTTAGGGGGTACTACACGCATGATTCATCGTCTCCTATCTATCTTCTTTTCTATTTTAATCGATCGTTCGCATAAGGTTTTCAGAATTTATTTGTGCTGAAGTTAGAAATAACCGCACATCGTTCACCGCTTCGTGCCGGTGCGGACCGTGAAAAAGAAAGTGCTTGCCGTTTTTGTAAAGTACAAACTGCTTCACCGGACTTTTTACCGTTTTGTATATACGCACAGCGCTCCGGACCGGCACCAGGCCGTCTTTTTCACCCTGGCCAATAAATACCGGACAGGATACTTTGCCAACAAACGGACGCAGCACGTGCGCTGCCTGCTGGAACTCCCGAAGTGCCCAGCCGGGGGTTTTTAATTTTTCTGCGGCTACCCCGTACCAGGGATGCAGCGATCCTCTGACCTGGCCGCCCGCTACAAGCAGCGTATCCTTCAAAAACTGGCCGGGGTTAATATATTCCATCGGCATACCAATAAGCACGAGCCGTTCCACCTTATAACGGGCTGCCACGTAGCAGGCAAGCAGGCCTCCCATCGAAAATCCAATCACGTACAGAGTGCTGCATGCAGCCGCCAGTTTTTTCGCTGCGCGGTCAGCAGCGTGAATCCATGTGACATAGGAAACACGGCTTTGAATGCTGAAGCTTCCGTCAGCATGACCTGGCAGCACCGGCGTTTCCACTTTCCAGTCTGTACACGCGCGGAGCTCTGCGGCAATCGGTTCGACCTCCCACGGAGAACCTGTAAATCCATGCAGACACAAACATCCAATCGCCTGGTTTTCAGCTGCTGTCTTCATGCTCCTGCTCTCCTATCCTTGGTTTATCTCTATCCGTCCGTTAAACGTTAAACTTCCACCTGTTTGTTTGATTCACCAAATACAGGAAAAGCAAACATTAGCCGGTAACATAAAAAACAGCGAACGATGGAACCGTCCGCTGCTGAGATAGCTTCCTATACTGTCTGTCAGACAAAATAGGCGATGAGTATGGTAAGAACAAAAAACAACACAGCCAGAACTACTGTAAACTGAATCAGAAAGGCTTCGATGCCTCTCGCTTTCTGTTTGCCAACCATTTGTTCGGCTCCGCCGGATATTGCTCCTGCCAAACCGCTGCTTCGGCCCGACTGCAATAAAATAATTGCAATAAGCATGACCGCAACGACTATTAATGCAACGTACAACGCCGTTATCATCACCCGTACACCTCCACGTTCCAATTACGCTTGTATTAATGTAACACACCAAAACGTGCAGTGCAAGCACGTGCGGCAGCATAGGCCGCAAAGCCCACGGTAACGGTGTTTTATTCAATTGTAAAAACCGCAGCCCATATGCCGGGCCGCGGTCGAAAAGCAATTATTTGTTCAGGTTATAAAAAGCATCTTTGCCCAGATAAACAGCGGTTTCCGCCAGTTCATCGTTGATGCGGAGAAGCTGGTTGTATTTAGCTACACGATCTGTCCGGGATGGTGCACCTGTTTTAATCTGACCCGCGTTGGTCGCTACTGCGATGTCCGCGATAGTCGTATCTTCTGTTTCCCCGGAACGGTGGGAGATAACGGCTGTATAACCGGCACGCTTAGCCATTTCAATAGCATCAAAGGTTTCAGTAAGTGTACCGATCTGGTTCACCTTGATCAGAATGGAGTTGCCGATGCCTTTTTCAATGCCTTCTTTCAGCTTGTTGGTGTTCGTTACAAACAAGTCATCGCCCACGAGCTGGACTTTGTCGCCAAGAGCATCCGTAAGCTTTTTGAAGCCTTCCCAGTCGTTTTCGTCCAGACCATCTTCAATGGAGACGATTGGATATTTCGACACCATGTCCTGGTAAAATTCGATCATTTCGTCTGCTGTTTTCACAACACCTTCACCTTTAAGGTGATATTTTCCGTCTTCGTACATTTCGGAAGCAGCAGAGTCCATGGCGAGCATAATTTCTTCACCCGGCTTGTAGCCTGCTTTTTCGATCGCCTCAATGATCGTTTGAAGCGCTTCTTCATTTGAGCCGAGGTTCGGGGCAAAGCCGCCTTCGTCGCCGACACCAGTGTTATAGCCTTTGCTTCCAAGTACCTTTTTCAGGTTGTGGAAGATTTCTGCGCCCATACGTACAGCTTCAAGGAAGTTGCTGGCGCCGACCGGCATAACCATGAACTCCTGGAAGTCGACGTTGTTATCTGCGTGCTCGCCGCCGTTCAGGATGTTCATCATTGGAACCGGCAGAGTTTTCGCATTAAAGCCGCCGAGGTATTCATACAGCGTAACGCCGAGTTCATCAGCTGCTGCGCGCGCTACTGCCATTGAAACACCGAGAATGGCATTGGCACCGAAGCTGCCTTTGTTGTCTGTGCCGTCGAGTTCGATCATCGCCTGGTCGATGCCTGTTTGATCTGTGACATCAAATCCGATGATTTCTTCTGCGATAGTTTCGTTCACGTTGTCGACTGCTTTAGTGACACCTTTGCCCATGAAGCGGTCGCCGCCGTCACGAAGCTCTACCGCTTCGTATTCACCGGTGGAAGCGCCGCTTGGCACGAGAGCGCGTCCGAAAGCGCCTGTTTCTGTAAATACTTCTACTTCTACCGTTGGATTCCCGCGGGAATCGAGTACTTCGCGTGCGTAAATATCTGCAATTAAACTCATTGGTGATTCACTCCTCTGAATGGTTATTGAATGAGGGACTGACCCGTCATCTCTTTTGGTTTTTCTATTTGCAGCAGCTCTACGGCTGTTGGACACAGGTCAGCGAGCACGCCGCCTTTGCGGAGCTTCGCATTTTCATCACCTGTGACAATGACTGGTACCGGGTTGGTCGTATGAGCTGTCATCGGTTTATCATCCGGTGTTGTTACTTCATCGGAGTTTCCGTGGTCTGCCGTGATGATGGCGCGTCCGCCTTTATCGTGCAGCAAATCCACCACCCGTCCGAGACATTCATCCACTGCTTCAATTGCTTTAACCGTGGCATCAAGGTCACCGGAGTGCCCTACCATATCCGGATTCGCAAAGTTCAGCACGATGAAATCATGCTTTTCGGACTGAATCTCGCTTTCAAGCGCCTCGGTTACTTCATATACACTCATTTCCGGCTGCAGATCGTACGTGGCTACCTTCGGCGAATCGATCAGCACCCGTGTTTCACCCTTAAATTCTTCCTCGCGTCCGCCGCTGAAGAAAAAGGTTACGTGCGGGTATTTTTCCGTTTCTGCAATTCGAAGCTGGTGCAGTCCGGCATCTGAAACGATTTCTCCCATTGTATTAACCAAGTCCTGCGGGGGATAGGCGATTTCAGCGTTCACCGAGTCACTGTACTGCGTCATGCTGACAAATTTCAGGTTGGATGGAAATTTGTCTCCTCGGTCCAAACCGTTGAAACCATCCTGCGTAAATACCTGTGAAAGCTGGATAGCCCGGTCCGGACGGAAATTGAAGAAAATCACTGCATCGTTGTCCTGCAGCTGACCGACCGCTTCACCCTCTTTAGTAATAACCGACGGAAGCACAAATTCATCCCATACTTCTTCTTCGTAGGAAGCGTCTACCACTTCTTCAGCTGTTTCGTAGGAAGGGCCTTCCCCGTACGTAATCGCCCGGTATGATTTATCCACGCGTTCCCAGCGGTTATCACGGTCCATGGCGTAGTAACGGCCCTGGACCGTTGCAATATCACCGGTACCGATTTCTTTCATATAGTCTTCCACTTCGGATACGTACTGTTTAGCAGAACGCTGACCCACGTCACGGCCATCCAAAAAGGCATGGACATACACGCGCTCGATTTCTTTTTCATTCGCCATGTCGAGCAGCGCTTTTAAGTGGTCGATATGGCTGTGGACTCCGCCGTCAGACAGCAGACCGAATAAATGAAGGGCGCTGTCATTTTCTTTCACGTGATCTACGGCATGAGCGAACGCCTGGTTGTTTTTAAACGTCCCCTCTTTGATGCCCTTATTGATTAAAGAAAGGCTTTGATATACGACCCGGCCGGCCCCGATATTCATATGGCCGACTTCCGAGTTGCCCATCTGTCCTTCAGGCAGGCCGACTGCTTCACCGAAAGCCGTCAGCGTTTCATGCGGATACTGGTTCCAATAGCGGTCAAAGTTTGGCGTGCTTGCCTTCGCTACCGCATTCCCTTTGGTTTCTTCCCGGCAGGCATACCCGTCCAGGATAATAAGTGCTACTGGCTTGGTGCTCATTTTTTTCCCGCCTCTGCAAGCTCCAGGAAGGCATCCGGCTTCAGGCTGGCACCGCCGACAAGTGCACCGTCGATGTGCTCTTTCGCCATGTACGTTTCAATGTTTTCCGGTTTTACACTGCCGCCGTATTGAATACGTACTTTGTCTGCCGTGTCCTGATCGTACTGATCGGCAAGTGCTTTTCTTACCGAACCGCATGTTTCATCCGCATCCTCTGCGGTGGAGGATTTTCCTGTACCAATAGCCCAGATCGGCTCGTAAGCGACAACCACTTTTGCAGCGTCTCCGGCACTCAGTCCGGCAAAGCCTTTTTCAATCTGCTCGCGCACAACTGCTTCTGTAGAGCCGTTTTCTTTCTGTTCAAGGGATTCGCCGCAGCACATGATCGGTGTTAATCCGTGGTTCAGGGCTGCTTTCACTTTTTGATTGACTGATTCATTAGTTTCATTGAACATTTCACGCCGCTCGGAGTGGCCGATAATAACGTAAGGAATATTTAGGTCCGCGAGCGCTGCCGGGCTTATTTCTCCGGTGAATGCGCCGCTGTCTTCCTGGTGCATGTTCTGGGCGCCAATTTTCACATCACTCGATGCTGCCGCATCATTCATGTCCTTCAGAAATAGAGCTGGCGCACATACTACTGTTTCCACGTCTTCTGTATTCGGCACTTTGCCTGCTACTTCTTCGATGAAGGCTACCGCTTCGCCGTGAAGCTTATTCATCTTCCAGTTGCCTGCTATGATTGGTTTTCTCATTGTTTCACCCCACTGAGATTATAGTAAATATACTTTCAAGGCTGCTTATTTGTCATCCAGCGCTGCCACACCCGGCAGCACTTTTCCTTCGATAAATTCAAGCGATGCCCCGCCGCCAGTGGACATATGGCTCATTTTGTCTGCAAGGCCGAATTTTTCCACTGCTGCTGCAGAGTCTCCGCCGCCAATAACTGTGTACGTGCCTGGAGCTTCAGCCATTGCCTCAGCAATAGCGCGCGTGCCTTTTTCAAACGTAGCGAATTCAAACACGCCGACCGGTCCGTTCCAGATAACAAGCTTCGAATCTTTAATGACGTTCGCGTATTCTTTTCTCGTTTCCGGCCCGATATCCAAAGCTTCCCAATCGGATGGAATGCTGTCGATTTTTACTGTCTGCGTGTTTGCATCATCGCTGAAGTCATCGGAAACAATAACATCTTTTGGCATATAAAAGTTTACGCCTTTGTCTTTAGCCTTCTGCATGAATTCTCTAGCCATATCAAGCTTGTCTTCTTCAAGCATGGACTGGCCGATTTCATAGCCCTGCGCTTTAACAAACGTGTAAGCAAGTCCGCCGCCGATAATGAGGTTGTCCACGATATCGAGAAGATTATCGATAACGCCGATTTTATCTTTCACTTTTGCTCCTCCGACAATTGCCGTGAACGGACGGTCCGGGTCCTCAAGCGCCTGGCCGAGCACATCGAGTTCTTTTTCCATCAGCAGGCCGGCTGCAGAAGGAAGGTGATGCGCCACTCCTTCGGTGGACGCGTGAGCCCGGTGCGCTGCCCCGAATGCATCGTTTACGTAAATGTCTGCAAGGGATGCTATGTTTTTTGCAAGGGTTTCATCATTTTTCTCTTCGCCTGCTTCAAAGCGCAGGTTTTCAAGAAGCATGATTTCTCCGTCCTGGAGGGATGCCGCGGCCTGCTTAGCTTCTTCGCCGTATACTTCGTCGACCTTTTTCACGTCGACATTCATAATTTCACCTAAACGGGCTGCAGCCGGACCGAGACGAAGTTCTTCTACTGCTTCCCCTTTCGGGCGTCCAAGGTGGCTGCCGAGAATGACGCGCGCTCCCTGTTCGGATAAGTATTGAATTGTTGGTACAGCTGCACGAATCCGTGCGTCATCCGTAATGCTTTCGCCTTTCATTGGTACGTTGAAATCAACGCGGCAGAAAACAGTTTTACCTTTCAGATCTAAATCGCGGATGGTTTTCTTATTTAACGCCATTGCCAAACCTCCCTTAAATTATCTTCCTCATCTATCATAACAAAAATCTGCACTTCCGTTCTTTACCCGCCGCATAAAAAACTGGAACGTCTATTTTTAATAACGCGGCGGCGGAACGGAAATACCGGATTTTTGACGGGCCGGGTACAGGCCCATTCAGACTCAAAAAAGGGAGGAAGAAATAATATTCTCCTCCCTTTCCCAAGCATTAAAAATGATTTACAGTTTTTTGCCAAAGCTTGCTGCGAGGTCCACAACGCGGCTGGAATAACCGAATTCGTTGTCGTACCAAGCGATTACTTTAACCATGTTGTCCTGCATAACGAGTGTCGAAAGGGCGTCTACTGTGGAAGAATAGGCGCTTCCGTTGTAATCCTTCGATACGAGCGGCTCTTCGCTGTAGCCAAGAATGCCTTTGAGTTCGTCAGTTTCAGAAGCTTCTTTCAATGCGTTGTTTACATCATCTACTGTTACATTTTTATCAAGCTCTGCCACGAAGTCCACGAGGGAAACGTTTGGAGTAGGAACACGCATCGCACCGCCAGTAAGCTTACCGTCGAGCTGCGGAAGCACAAGCGCTACTGCCTGGGCAGCTCCTGTAGTTGTCGGGATGATGTTTTCAGCACCAGCGCGTGCACGGCGGAGGTCCTTGTGCGGGCCGTCCTGGATCTGCTGGTCACTCGTGTAGGAGTGGACGGTGTTCATCAGGCCGCGTTTGATGCCGAATTTTTCGTCCAGCACTTTAGCTACTGGAGCCAGGCAGTTGGTTGTGCAGGATGCGTTGGAAACGACTTTGTGCTCATCCGGCTTAAAGTCACCTTCGTTAACGCCTACAACGAAGGAAGCATCTGCGCCTTTAGCTGGAGCGGAGATGATAACGTGCTTAGCGCCGCCTTCCAGGTGAGCCGCTGCTTTATCACGTTCTGTGAAAATACCTGTAGATTCAACAACGATTTCAGCGTCTACGCCTTTCCAGTCGATTTTCGCTGGATCTTTTTCAGAGAAAACGGTCAGCTTGTGGCCGTTGATTGTAAGGTTGTCGCCGCTTGCCTGAATTTCTGCGTCAAGCGTGCCGTGAACTGTGTCATATTTCAAAAGATGCGCAAGTGTATCAGTGTCTGTCAGGTCGTTTACTGCTACTACTTCAACATC
Source organism: Marinococcus sp. LNSP9103-4 (assembly GCF_056034345.1). Classification (NCBI taxonomy): domain Bacteria; kingdom Bacillati; phylum Bacillota; class Bacilli; order Caryophanales; family Bacillaceae; genus Marinococcus; species Marinococcus sp. LNSP9103-4. The sequence continues at coordinate 31,786 of NZ_JBQLIA010000026.1, forward strand.
CGGGTTGTTTAAAGCTGCACGATAAACGTTACGTCCAATACGTCCAAAACCGTTAATACCAATTTTTGTTGCCATAATAATTTTTCCTCCTTGGAATATAAATAATTGTGAAAGCTACTGCAGCATAATGCGGCAGGTGTTCTGCCTGTTACTCAGTTGCCTCCGGTGCATCGCTTTGATTCAGAATAGCTTTGGCTGCACCCTCATCGGTGATCAAAATGCTGCTCGGGCGGTAGCGCATATAAGCGTCAATCGCCTTTGCCTTGCTTGAACCCCCGGCTACTGTGATCACTGTCTGATCTGACCGGAGTTCGTCCCACTGAAGGCCCACCGTATTTTCCCGGTGCACCACTTTTCCGTCCTGATTAACATAATAGCCAAACGACTCTGCCACAGCCGATTCTTCCTCGAGCCTGCTGCGCAGGGAAGCGCCCGTAGTCCGCCGCCCGGCCATCGTTTTTGCTTCGCCTATGCCGTGAACGACAAGCGATGCTGATTTTAACAGATCAAGCACTTCCTGGACGCCGGGCTCCTGCATGAGCGATCGCCTTGTATCCTCGCTCAGCTGGTCGGGCACATGAAGCAGCCGGTACGAGGCCTGGGCTTTCATTGCCATCGCAGAGCTGATGGTGTTGGCCTGGATCTCCACCTTTTCACCAAGGCCACCGCGGGCAGGTACAAAGATGGTATTGCTCCATTTTGCGTCAGGCACCATCATATCAGCTGCTGAAGCGAGCGTCGTGCCCCCCGCTACCGCAATCACGTCCCCTGGGCTGACACGGTTCTTCATCTGCTGTACCGTTGCACGACCGAGTTCTTTTTTCACTACCGGAAGCTCATCGCTGTCTCCTGAGACGACGATAACCTTCGGGACGGATAAATAACCCGCCAGCTTCCGCTCCAGATCCTCGAGGCCGAAAGCATATTTGACTGTTTGCTCGAGCCCTTCAAGCAGTTTGTTTCCTTCTTCAGTTAAAAGCATCCCTGCGCTTTGAATCAGGATAAGTCCCTGCTGCTTCAAAAAATCTGTTTCACTGCGCAGAACCCGCTCTGAGGTGGATAGCTGAGTGGCAAGGGTTCTTCTTCCAATCGGCTGCATCAGGCGGATGTATTGCAAAATGCGGTACCTTTTCCCTAATGTTTCGAGCACATCAGGCTGCAGTTTCCGCTGCATCTCCAATACGTCACGTAACATATTGCTACACCACCGAACCTGCGGCAGCAGCTTATTTCAAGCCACTCCTCATCATTGATCTTCACTGCTCTGTCCGGGACAATTAAAGTCCCGCAGAGACATTTTTTGTCCCGCTCATTTTATAAAAAAATGAACGCTTTGTTCACAATTTCATTGTAGCAATCTATATTTGGAAAATCAACGCAAATGTTCACTGCAATTTTCATGCTGACTATGTTTTACTAATACCCGGTTTTCGCTTATTTCATGCATAAAAAATCCTCCTTTTGCTACAAGGAGGATTTGGGCTACACCGGCTGTTTCCGCTGGGAGGAGGACGGGATCCGGAGCTCTGTTCTGTATTTTGCCACCGCCCGCCTTGAAATCGTACACTGCTGCTCCTGCTGAAGCAGATCAGCAAGCTTTTGATCCGAGAGAGGCTTCTCTTTATTTTCTTCTTTAATCAGTTTTTTCATCATAGCTTTCACTCCGGTGCTTGAAGCATCTTCATCCGTCCGGGTAATTTTCGAGGAGAAGAAATGCTTCAGTTCGACGAGACCGTGAGGCGTCTGCATATACTTCCGGCTCGTCGTTCTTGAAACAGTGGATTCGTGCACATCCGCCTGTTCAGCTACCTCCCGGAGCGTCAGGGGACGAAGCTTTTCTTCGCCGTGTTTTAGATATTCGCTCTGCGCTTCGACGATCACTTCCGATACTTTTTGCAGCGTCTGCTGGCGCTGTTCGACGCTTTTAACAATCCAAAGAAACTGCTTATATTTTTCCATAGCATACTGCCTGGCTTCTTCATCGGTATCCTGCTGCAAAAGACGCCAGTATTTTTCATTCATCTGCAGCTCGGGAAGCCGGTCATTCAAAATCGTGACCACCCATTCTCCGTCGATTTCCTCCACGCGGACATCCGGCGATACAGAAACTGTTTTCTCCTGCCGGTAGGAATCTCCCGGATGCGGGGAAAGCTTCTGGAGGCAGGTATAGATTTCCTGCAGCTGCTCTTTAGTGAGCTGATACTTCTGCTGCAGGTAGCGCCATTTTTTCGACCCCAGCGCTTCGAGATCTTCAGCTACGACCTGGTCAATATATGGATCTGTATCCAGGCAGCGTTCGAGCTGCAGAAGAAGACATTCCTTTAAATCCCTGGCCCCGATCCCTGCCGGTTCGAGCTGTTGAAGCATCGAAATATACTGCTCGCTTTCTTCTCTGTCCAGCCCGAATTTCCGTTCCATCTCCCATTCGATGTCTTCTAAGTATCCGCGCTCGTCAACGCTTCCAGCTAAAAATAAAAGTATTTCCCGGGCAGTTTCTTTATAAGCTCCGCATACAATCTGCTCCCTAAGCGCCTCTTCGAGAGTTTCCTCCGACGGTTCACGCCAGTCCAGCTGTTCACCCATGGACGCTGAATTGTGGACCGGATCAGCGGACCGGGAGGCAGAAAGTGACGCTCCGTCCGTAATAGAAGGGAGGGTTAAATCCATTAAAGGGTTTTCCATCGCTTCTTCCTGCAGATAATCGGATAATTCCTGGGAAGACAGCTTCAACAGGGCAATTGCCTGCTTTAACTCCTGCGTCATCACCAAACTCATTTCCTGCTTCTGCTGCAATTCAAGCCCCAATCCCATTATCTCCACCTCCTTTTTTGAAAACGCTTTCTTACATCATATCATATTTTTCTTTCATGAATCGATCCCTTTTTCTTGTTCTCCTGCTGTCATTATATAAAAATAGATTTGCCCCTTCTATTTGTTTGTCAGATCATTTTTCATCTAAATTAAAATTTATATGGAAGTGAAACATTTGCACGTAACGTTTATGTTTGTGAAAATAAAGGGAATGGAAGTTGACGTGTAGCTATGTGGGATAGGGTCAGACTTTTTATTTGACCTTAATTGACCAAAGAGTTATGATAATAACAGCAACGCGGAAGGAAAAATATTTTCCACACAACTACCATGAATGTAGTCATACATTTCATTAAAGGAGGACGCTTTTCATGAACTTGATACCAACAGTTATTGAACAAACCAACCGTGGCGAACGCGCATATGACATTTATTCGCGTTTGTTGAAGGACCGCATCATTATGCTTGGTTCAGGCATTGATGACAATGTGGCCAATTCGATCGTAGCACAGCTTCTTTTCCTTGAAGCCGACGATCCGGAGAAGGATATTTCTCTTTATATCAACAGTCCGGGCGGCTCTATTACAGCCGGCATGGCTATTTATGACACAATGCAGCATATTAAACCGCAGGTTTCTACGATCTGCGTCGGAATGGCAGCATCGATGGGTGCTTTTCTTCTCACAGCTGGCCAGGAAGGCAAACGTTATGCTCTTCCAAACAGTGAAGTAATGATTCACCAGCCACTCGGCGGCACCCAGGGACAGGCTGCGGACATTGAAATTCACGCCCGCCGCATCATCAAAATGCGGGAAAAACTCAACCAGATTCTTGCAGACCGCAGCGGACAGCCGCTTGAAGTCATCGAGCGCGACACGGACCGTGATAATTTCATGAGTGCGGAACAGGCAAAAGAATACGGTCTTGTAGACCAGGTTATGGGTCAGTAAGACACAAAAAATCAGGATGGCATCGCGCCGTCCTGATTTTTTATGTTCACATTTCTTTTTTCATGAATTCCGTCAATGATTCGGCCGCTTCCTCTTCATCCGCCCCTTCGGCTAAAAGCTTTACCGAGGCTCCGGTGCGCACCGCAAGGCTCATAACACCCATAATACTCTTGGCATTCACTTTTTTATTATCCTTTTCAAGAAAAATATTGGAATGAAACCGGTTCGCCTCCTGGACGAATAACGCTGCCGGCCGGGCCTGAAGCCCTGTACGCAAATTTACTTCCACTGTTTTTTCGACCATAGTTACTATCTTCCTTTCTCTGTCTGTCTTCAACCGGTACCCGCTTTTCATATACACATAACGTAATTCAATTTAGAACGTTTTTCAAGCAAGCGCTTTAATGACTGCTGTAATACAGCGCCTGCAGGAGCAGAAGAAGCCTCTGCTGCCGCAGGCGCCTGCCTTTAGCGATTATATTTTTTCTGGAATCGGCGGCTTTCCGGCTTGAATACGCTCGGCGATCTGATCAATTTTGCGGAGACGGTGGTTCACACCGGATTTACTCACCTTTCCGCTCGGCACCATTTCCCCGAGCTCCTTCAGCGTGACGTCCTGGTGCTGGACACGCAGGATTGCCATTTCCCTGATTTTTTCAGGAAGGTTTTCGAGTCCGACTTCTGCCTGGACAAGCTGAATGTTTTCCACCTGCCTTAATGCGGCTCCCACGGTTTTGTTTAAGTTCGCTGTTTCACAGTTCACCAGGCGGTTCACCGAATTCCTCATGTCTTTCATAATCCGTACGTCTTCAAAATAAAGCAGCGCCTGGTGCGCACCGATAATATTTAAAAACTCGGTAATCTTTTCGCTTTCTTTAATATAAAGAATGTAGCCCTTTTTCCGTTCAAGGCTTTTCGATGTGAGCCCGAACGTTTCCATCAGCTCCCGGAGTGCCCGGTTATGCTCTTCATACATCGAATAAATTTCAAGATGATACGAAGAAGTTTCCGGATGATTGACCGAGCCGCCGGCTAAAAAAGCTCCGCGCAAATACGCCCGGCGGCTGTCCGTGTCTGGAATCACGTCTCTCGCGATCGACCGGTTAAACTGGTAGCCGTTTTCCATAATGGCAAGGTCGCTCAGCATCTCTTTCGTTTCTTCGGCCATCCGGACTACGTAGACATTATTCTTTTTTAAACGCATCTTTTTCCGCACAAGCAGTTCAATCACCATATCCTTGTAGATGCGCTTGATTAACGAATAGATCCGTCGTGCGATGGCGGCATTTTCAGTGGAAACGTCCAAAATCAGCTGGCCGTTGCCAAATGAAATTGAACCGTTCATTCTGATTAATGCTGCCAGTTCCGCTTTGGCGCTCGTATCTTCCACTTCAATCTGGGTTAATTCTTTTTTTGTTATAGCCGCAAATGAAGACATCCATCTTCACCGCCTTTCTGTCAATCACGGGCAAGCAGGGCTTCAGATACTTTTTTGGCATTATGACGAAGAACAAGGCCGTCATAGTGCATAAATGTATCTGTTACTACCCGGCACCCAATCTGTTCCAATCTTTCATAATCACATTTCACGGGAAATGCCTGCTGTTTTTCGTAGTTTGCAAGCACCGGAGCCGGTATTTCTCCGTTATGCACCAGCACAGTATCCACAAAAGCGCCCCCAGTATGCTTTTCAATAGCATGGAGATGATCGGATGCCGAAAAGCCGTCCGTTTCCCCCGGCTGCGTCATTACATTGCAAATATATACTTTGCGTGCCCCGGACCGATTAATGGCATCCCGGATACCGGGCACGATTAAATTCGGCATGATGCTTGTAAACAGGCTCCCGGGACCAATGACAATGACGTCTGCCTGTTCAATAGCACGCACGGTTTCCGGGAGCGCCTCCGCATCCGGCGGGTGGATAAACACCTGCTCAATCTGCTTACCGGCTTTTGGGATCAGGGACTCCCCGTAGACCGTGGAGCCGTCCTTCATTTTTGCAAACAGCTCGATACTCCGATTAGAGGCGGGAAGGACCTTTCCGCGTACGTTTAACACAGTACTAAGCTCTGTGATTCCTTTGGCAAAATCTCCGGTAATGGAGGTCATTCCTGCTACCAGTAAATTCCCCAGGGAATGACCGGTCAGCCCCTCCCCGCTCGTGAAGCGGTGCTGGAACAATTCTTCAATTAAGGGCTCGACTTCCGCAAGCGCCACCAGTACGTTTCTTACGTCCCCGGGCGGGGGAATATTAAACTCTTTCCGTAAGCGCCCGGAGCTTCCTCCGTCGTCTGCGACAGTCACAATCGCCGTAATATCTGCCGGGAACTGCTTCAGTCCCCGGAGCAGGACGCCTATACCTGTGCCACCGCCCATCACTACAACCTTCTGGTCCTCCACGTCTATTTTTTCCTTCCTTCCTCAATGTCCCGGTGATTGGCATTCGTCTCATATTTCCCTGAAAAGTAAGAAGCAATATATTCAGCAAGCGTCACGGAGCGATGCTTGCCTCCTGTACATCCAATCGCAACCACAAGCTGGGACTTGCCTTCCTGCTTATACAGCGGAAGCATAAATTCAAGCATATCCACCAGTTTATTTATAAATTCCTTTGTATCCGTCCATTTTAACACGTACGAAGACACTTCTTCTTCGAGGCCGGTTTTGGGCTCCAGATGTTCCACGTAGTGAGGGTTGGGCAGAAAACGAACGTCAAAAACCAGATCCGCATCGATCGGCATTCCATATTTAAATCCGAAGGACATAACATTCACATTAAAAACCGACTGGTTTTTCTCGGCGTAATCAGTTAATATACGCTCTCTCAACTCTCTTGGTTTCAGGCTGCTCGTATCAATAATATGGCGCGCCCGGCCTTTGAGTTCCTGCAGCATCTCCCGCTCGAGCTGAATGCCTTCAAGCGGCGTATCCTCACTTGCAAGCGGATGCGAGCGCCGTGTTTCTTTATACCGGCTGACAAGCACCTGATCTCCTGCATCCAAAAATAGAATATGTGTCGACAGGTCCTTGCGCTGGTCAAGCTGATCTATGGAAGCAAACAGATGGTCAAAAAACTCCCTCGTCCGAAGATCCACTACGAAAGCTACTTTATCGGTCTTGTTTTCAGTCGTTTCAATTAAATCGATAAATGTCGGGATTAGTGAAGGAGGCAGATTGTCTACACAGTAATAGCCCAGATCCTCAAAGCACTGGATGGCCACCGTCTTTCCGGCCCCCGACATCCCTGTAATGATTTCAACCTGAATCGATTTCCGCTCTTGTTCCATAATCTGCATCCCTCTTTTACATATAGTATGGCGTTGACTGCTCAAACCGGCGGTCCAGAAGCCGGCGATCTTTCGTATAGCGGAACGTACCATACACCGTTCCTTTGTTATTCAAAATATGCTCGACAATGGCTTTATCGCCTTCGGCCATGGGCAGGGACGACACTTCCTCCTTTTTCTTCCACTCAAGGATACCTTCCGGAGACTCATTAAGCAGCCTGCCTCCTGCACCAAAAGCTTCAAATGTAAACATCATCCACTCATTTGCCGTAACCCCGTCCTCCATCGTGATAAATGTAAAAATACCCCGCAGATGCGGACGTTCAAGCGAAAGGCCCGTTTCTTCCCGGAACTCCCGCCGGACTGAATCATATACTGACTCCCCCGGCTCCATTTTTCCGCCGGGGGCATTCCACCAATCGTAGCTTGGTTTTTTGAGCATAAGCAGTTGATCGTTCTGCTGTAAAAAACAATTTGTTACCCGCTGCATGTGTACCACCTCACATATACCTTTTTCCAGTATACTATCCTTCGATGGTTCAGACAATTTACAAAAGAAAGTATCCTATGTTTTTTGCTCTCTGTACCAAAAAAACGGCGCAGAAATGATTTTCTGCGCCTGTGCGTCGTCGTTTCAGCCGGAGCGCCTAAGCTTCGACTGCGTTTTTCAGTTCTTCCACGTACTGCTGGGCCGTCTGGGCCGCGAGCGACCCGTCGCCGGTCGCCGTCACGATCTGGCGCAGGAACTTGTCCCGGATGTCGCCGGCGGCGAACACGCCCGGAATCTT
>NZ_JBQLIA010000027.1:0-32443 GCF_056034345.1 Marinococcus sp. LNSP9103-4
TTCATCATTTCAACTTCCTCATCGGTAAACAGCTTCTGGAGCATGAGGTAGCCGTTCTCGTCGTAAAAGTCCAGTTCTTCCTTTTGCAGCGGGCCGTCAAAATCCGAACCGCCGTGAACAACAGGGTCCTTCCGGTCCATGATTTCCTTATGATCGCCTTGTCTGGATGGATACTTATCGATTGCCATTTTCAAGTCCTCCTAAAAATTTTTTAAAATACAGAATGAGTGCGGGCTGTAGAATCCCGCTTTAAAGTGGATGTGGAAAAAATAATGATTCTTTTTGTGCACCGGCTTCATGCCTGGTTGCATATAGAACAAAAGATGAAAATAATGCATAGCGAAAACAAAAGAACAATAAGCCCGGGAGAGGAGTAAATCGGCTTTTGCACGCAAAAAAGCCAGAAAAGAGACAGGTCTTTTCTGGCTTATGTTTTAGGCGCTATTGTCCAAACATTTCCACCATGCATATATTTTTTTATCCCTCAATCTATCGGGACACTTAAACTGTTCCCGCTCACAAAAGGAATAAACATAAATTTTCAAAAAAAAAGCAGCGGCAATTTTTGCCTGCTGCTTTTAAAAGCTTTAATTTTAAGAACGGACCACCATGACACTGCAGGGTGCCGCTTTTGCAATGTGCTCGGATACACTGCCCATGAATATTTTTTCTACAGCGTTTAAGCCGGTCGCCCCGGTAACTATTAAATCTACATGGTATTTCGGTACGATATCACGGATGATTTTCGTTTTGGGAGAACCGTATAAAAGCTCTACAGTTACATCTGTGATGCCTGCTTCTTCTGCCTGTTTTTTGTATTTTGCCAGCAGTTCATTGGCATCCTCCTGTACTTTTTCAATAATGGAAGGAGCGTAACTGCTCATCGGCTGATAGGCGTTTTTATTAATCACCCTCGCAATTATAAGCTGGGCTTCCTGCGCTTTAGCAATAGGGAGAGCGGTCTCAAAAGCATATTCAGCCTGCTCGGATCCGTCAACAGCCACTAATACAACGTTCATTGTGTGCATAGAACATCCTCCTAATATAGTGAATTAGCAGGGGTATCCTGCCTGAAACCTAAAGCTGGAAAGAGGAATAGGACAAATGCAGATCGTTTTATGCAGTTCTTTGATGAGTTATATTCTATATTCATTGTACATGATATTTTTGACATTTACGACGTCAATAAATGAATAATTAGTGAAATAGTCATGAAAATTAAGAAAATTCATTGAGAAATTCCTTAAATCAGTGAATTTGTGTATTATTTGCAAGATAATTCGGGTAAATCAAACCAAAGGCTGCTTCACATTAGTTCTTTGATCCTAATACTATTTCCAAGAGTTTTTTTGGAACTAACTGTTGTTGGAAGGCCTTATATGTTAAAGTTTCGTTAATTCGTTTCCCTAAGCAAAGAAAGGAGGAAGGCATCATGAGTGAAAAAGAGAAAAGATTTAAATTTCTCAACAGTATCTTTTTCATTTCTTTTATCATCATTTTTGTATTTGCATTGTGGGGGGCATTAGCACCACAGACCTTGCAGGCACAGGCCGAATTTACATACGGCTTTATCGCTGATACGTTCGGCTGGTTCTATTTACTGTTTGTGCTGTTTCTGATCTTATTTAACTTTTATATGGCGTTTAGTAAGTACGGGCGTGTCAGGCTCGGGGGCGACGATGCCCGGCCGAAATACCCTTTTTTCACCTGGATCGCGATGCTGTTCAGCTGTGGATTTGGTGTAAGTATCGTTTTCTGGGGTGTGGCAGAACCGATGACCCACTTTCAGACTCCCCCTCCCTGGACGAGCGTAGATCCCGGGACGCCTGAAGCGGCAAGAGAAGCAATGTGGAACGCCTTTTTTAACAACGGTATTCACCAGTGGGCATCATTTACATTTGTGGGACTTGCGATTTCCTACTTTTTATACCGTCAGGAAGAGCGGAGTCTTATCAGTGACACGATGAACGGTGTTATTGGGGACGGCACGCGCCCGCTCCGCAAAGGCTTCCGTAATGGCGTGGACATCATTGCTGTTATCGCTACAGTGATGGGTGTGGCTACTACGCTTGGTTTGAGTGTCCTGCAGATCAGCGGGGGCCTCAATAGTGTGTTTAGTATCCCGGCAAGCTCCACTACTCAGTTTACTATTGTAGCTGTCATGTTTGTAGCTTTTATGGTTTCAACCATCTCTGGTCTGGACCGTGGAATAAAATATTTGAGTAATGTAAACCTCGGTCTGGCTTTGTTTTTAATGATAGCTGTATTATTTATCGGACCTACAGGCTTTATTCTTGAGACCATTACAATGGGTCTCGGCGATTATGTTCAAAACTTCTTCCAGGCAAGTCTTCGTATGGAAAACTATACAGACGGCACCTGGGTGCAGGACTGGCCGATTTATTACTGGGCCTGGACGATCGCATGGTCCCCATTTGTGGGGATGTTCGTAGCCCGTATTTCGAAAGGGCGCACGCTCCGGGAATTCGTCCTTGGCGTTATGGTTGCTCCGCCGTTTATCGGAATGATCTGGATTGGTATTTTCGGCGGCACTGCGATCAACCTGGATTTATTCCACGGCACAGATATAGCGGGCATTGTTGCGGAGGATACGACACGGGCCATGTTTGCCATGCTCGATAACATACCGCTTGGCACACTGCTCTCCATACTGTCGATATGCCTGCTGTTTACATTCCTGGTAACCTCAGCAGACTCTGCCACATTTGTGCTGGGTATGATGACCTCCAACGGGGATACGAACCCATCAATGCTCTTAAAAGTAATCTGGGGCGCATTGATCGCCGGTTTGGCTACTGTACTGATTATCAGTGCCGGTCTTGACGGACTGCAGACAGTTTCTCTTATCGGGGCCCTGCCATTCTCTATTGTCCTGTTCATCTCTGCTATTTCCTTACTGAAATCCGTACGAAAGGATTACAAGGAAACGAGACTTCGGGAGGAAGAAGAGCGCCGGCAGCGGATCCGGGAGGATATCGAAAACTCTTAATCAAAGCACAAACGAAAGCCCCCCCGCTAGCTGCGGAGGTGCTTTTTTTCGTTCAGGATAAGATTCCCCGGATTTTTTGATTAATGTCTCCGTGTACTACGCCTCCGTGATAACAAATTGCGGTCGTCATATCGAAATCGAGCAGTTTTTCTAGAGAACGGTGGGCTTGTTCCATGTCTGGCGTAACTTCTGCCCGGGGTCCGAAAAGCTCGCCGTCTTCAGCAGTCAAAGCATCGCCGGCAATAAGCGTATGGCTGTTTTCGTGATACAGACTGATATGCCCGGGAGCATGTCCGGGCGTATGCACTGCGGTCAGCCCCGCCACAGGTTTATCTCCCTCTTCCATAGTTTCACTGATGAGCGAGGGTTCATTCTTATCGAGCATATAACCAACCCGGTCCCGCTTTTCTTCCGGAAGGGTGTCGATCAGGTTTGCTTTGGCGTTACTGCTGAATTTAATCAACGGTTCTTCTCCGTCTACGTAAGGTTTGTCTTCAGAGTGCATGAGGACACGCAGGTTGGGATGGTCGTGAAGAATTTCCGGGAGGCTCCCGATGTGATCAATGTCCTGATGGGTTAAAATAATAGTATCAAGGTGATCGGGGTTTAAATTTTCCTGTCGTATCAATTCGTATATTTCTTCTTCGTACCCAGGCATGCCTGCGTCAAAGAGAACCAGCCGGCCATCATTATTCATGAGGGTCGGGTTTAATACCATTGTGCCTGTTCCCTGTGGAACGGAAAGCTCGAGTACGTGAATGGTTTCTGTCAGCTTCATAGCGGCCGAAGCACTTGGCTTCGGTTCACCTCCTTGTATTAATAATGAACCTAAAAGAATTATTCCTCATTTTCTTTTATCTATAACATGTGCATAATAGAAAAATATGTGCATATGGAAAAGGGCGAAAGTATGGTACCTTTTCTTTGGCCTTATTTTTAAGACACTGGAGAGAAAGGAGGAGCATCGATGGCTTCGAAAAAAAACAAATATTCGCAGGACAGCTACAAGCTCGGCCTTATAGCTGCGCCGGAGCTGCCGAAGGAAATTTGCGACGAAATGGCAGAAGAGCTGCCCGATTTGCTTAAAAACTATGTAGATGACCGGAGGAGCTGGGAAGTGGAAGTGGTTCTTGACCCTTTTGCCGGAGTGGTAGAAAAATCAGAACCGGTGATTGAGGAAGCACAAAAGCATAAACAAAAGCACGAATGGGATTATGCACTCTGCTTTACGGACCTGCCAATCATAGATGGCAAAAAATTGGTGATAGCTGATGCCAGTTCAGACCGGGAAATCGGCCTCATTTCCCTGCCGTCCCTTGGAGCAATGCCAGTGAGAAAACGTGTCCGGGAGGCAATGATGCAGCTTGTAAATGAAATGCACCATGGAAGCCTGGAGGAAGACCGGGAACGGCAGAATGAACGTATTGCAGAAAATCAGGAGCAGCTTGAGGATCATGAAGAAGAACATTCCTATCAGGTCCGGGGAAGAGGATCGAGGGAATTGATGGGCAGCCGTTTGTATGAGCGCTTTTCCCCGATTAAACGGACAGTGTATTCCAATGAAGAAGAAAGCCAGCATGTCCGCTTCTATGCTAACCTGAATATGAGAGGGCGCACGAGGCTGCTTTCCGGCATGGTGCTGGCGAACCGGCCGTGGACGATTTTTCCGGCCTTTAAGCGTGTAATTGCCTTAGCTTTTGCTACCGGAGCTTATGGACTGATTTTTCCTAGTTTCTGGATGCTGAGCGACACCTATGGCTTTTGGCGCTTTCTTGCTGTTATGTTTACGGCCATGGTGGCTATGACTGTATGGTTTATTGCTGCCCACGGTTTGTGGGAAAAAGAGTCAAAGGCAGAATCTAAATTTTTAGTCCGTTCCTACAATAAAGCTACAGCTTCTACTATCGGAATTGCCATTATTCATTATTATATTATTCTATTTGTGATGTTTTTAGTTGTTTCTCTGCTGTTTATTCCAGGATCACAGCTGGCACTGAATTTACAGGGGGCCGTAACATTTGCGACGTACCTGAAAATATCCTGGCTTGCCTGCACGGTAGCCACGCTTGGAGGCGCTCTTGGGGCAGGGCTTGAAAGTGAAGAAACGGTGCTCAAAGCGACCTACGGCTACCGTCAGCGTATTCGCAATGAACGTGCGAAATCGGAAAAACGGGAGGAGTCTTCCTCCTAAAAAAGACGCAGGAAGGCGTCTGTGCCTTTATCGTGGAATTACAATGCCTGTTTCTGTGCCTATGACTTTTCTTCCCGTGTTACAGCAAAAAACAGCCGGATATGCCGTCAGTGGAAATTATTATTCCTTGAAGCAAAGTGGTAAAATGATGACAGACCTGTCATTTGCCGCCATCATAGGAACAATAATCTTGCCTCACTGATAAAGGGTGATTACGATGTCCAGGCAGTATTCTATTTACACCGTAATAGGATCGATAGCTGTTTTTGCCGCTGTGTTAGGCTTCTTAGTCTACAATGTGCACGAACGAAGCCAGACAGCCGAGCAGGAAGCAGAAGAAAAACAACAGGCTGCAGAAGAAGAGACAGAACAGAAAGCAGAGGCACCTGAACAGGAGCCGGAAGAAGAAAGAGTCGCCTCGAGTGAAGTGCCTGAGGTGGAGAATGAAGAACTGCTTGAACGGGCCGTTCATGCAGAAGCCAAAGATGAATCTTTTGAAGGCATGGTGGCCGTGGCAAGTGTTATTTTGAACCGCATTGAATCTGAAACCTTCCCAGACGATGTCGAAAGTGTCATATACGAAGAAAATCAATTCCAGGTAGTAGCTAACGGAAGCATAGAAGAATCTCCCTCCGAGCGTGCAGAAGAAGCAACGGAAGAGGCTCTGAATGGATCTGAGCCGGTAGGGGATTCATTGTTTTTCTGGAGTGAAGATGTGCCGAAAGACAACTGGCTCTGGGAAACGAAGACAGTTGATTATGAAATCGGCGGACATGTTTTTTCAGAAGACGTTTAAGTAGGACCAGCGGTGACAAACCGCTGGTTTTTTTGTTTTATATTTGGTTAAAAACATGCTTACAGGAGAGCTGGGTAAGGAATATATTAGAAGGCAGGCATAATAGTGAAGGGGAGAACGAGATGAAATTTTCGATATGCAGCTGGATCTTTGGAGACCAGCCAATTGAACAGACAATGCGTGACGCAGCTTCCATAGGGTACGATGAAATTGAAATTCACGCGAAGGACTATAACTGGGAGGAATTAATCCAGCAGGCGGAAGCCCTCGGGATCCGTATCCGGGGTCTGTGTGCGGATGCAGGATGGCCACGGAAAGAAACAGATTTATCACAGATTGATCCAACTATGCGAAAAACAGCTGTAAATTATTTTAAAGAACAGATTAGCCGTGCATACCGGGCTGGTGCAGAATATATGGTGCTTTCCCCGTGTGCCCCGGGCAAATCAGAGCCGGAAGGAAACGGTAAAGAAGAATGGGAAGCAGCCGTTTTATCACTTCAGGAAATAGCTCCCTATGCAGAAGAAAGAAACGTTGCTCTGGTCATTGAGCCGTTAAATCGTTACGAAAGTTGTATCATTAATACCGGATGGCAGGCGCTTATGCTAGTGGAAGAAACCGGACATCCATTTGTGACGACGATGCTCGATACTTTTCACATGAACATTGAGGAGAGCAGCATGGAGAAGCCTTTTCATCATCTGGGCCCCGCCCTCAGCCATATACATGTGGCAGATACTAATCGGCAGGGCCTCGGGTACGGAAGACTTCCCTGGGAGGCGATCGCTGAGGCTATTAAAGAAACAGGGTACGATGGAACGATTACAGTAGAATGCCTGGCACCGGAATTGAATGTATTTCCTTCAGAGGAAAAAAAGTCCAGAATAGATTGTGTTAATGAATATGCCGAAAAGTCGCTTGAAAAACTGCAGTATCTTTTCCAGTCATAATAGAACGAAAGGAGAGTAATAACCACCTCTTAAGCCTGTTGCTCAGTGGCAAAGCGCTAGCTCCAGTGATTAAAAGAGCGTTTATGTAAATGCGTTTTAAGGAAATAGAGAGATAGCTCAGCATAACTGAATAAACGAAGGCAGCAATCGCGGGATTAAGCCTTGCGGTAAGCCAGGAAAAGAGATACGTCTTTCCCTGGCTTTTTGCGTTTTATAAACCGGCTTCAGAAAGGAGGAGAACATGAAACACATTAAAGCATTAACCGGAAAAGGAGTGATGACGGCGGCTCTGTTATTTTTGGTGCTCGGTATCGCAAACGGGGTCTCTGTTTGGAGTGTGCTGGTGCTCACTATTATTATCGGCGCAATCAGCTATCCGCTCGGTGATCTCATGCTGCTCCCCCGTGTAAAAAGCCTGATAGCAGCGATTGGGGATGCCGTTCTTGTGTTTGTGATTATTTTAATTGCAGGTGCTGTAATTTCCTTTTCAGGCCCGGTGCTGCTTGCAGCAATAACAGCCGCTGTGCTGATGGGAACAGCAGAATATATGTTTCATTTTTATCTGGGCACGCACGTGCTTTTTTCAAGCAATCGTGTGAAAACAGATATGTAACGTAGGAGGCTTAGTCATGTCAGAAAAAAACGAAGCTATGCTTCGGAGAAACCAGGCAAATTACGCCGGAAGAAACCTGTTATCCGGCCTTCTTTTCGGTCTCGGGCTCATCGCTTTTATAGATGAAGCCGTTTTTCATCAGCTTCTGAACTGGCATCATTTTTATGATTTATCGACCACGGCTGTCGGGATCGTTTCAGATGGTTTTTTTCATGCATTCAGCTGGTTTGCTACAGTAGCTGCCCTGTTTATGTTTGCTGATCTCCGGCGCCGGCAGAGCTTCTGGCTGCGCCGGTGGATCGGGGGAATGTTGACCGGGGTCGGCTTCTTTCAGCTGTATGACGGGATCGTTCATCATAAGTGGATGGGCATCCATCAAATAAGATACGGAGTAGATATTCTGCCATATGATCTGGTATGGAACATCAGTGCGTTCGTACTGCTTATTGCCGGGATAATCGTGTGGAGACAAACTTCGCGGATAAAAAAGCAGAGAGCAGCTGTATAAACTGATGACTACTTCACATTATTTTGCAGAAGGCGTGCTTGCAGCCCCTTTTGTCGTTGTCTGTCTCTTGTATCTTGCTGCGGCCTTTCGTGACACTGGATGGCCGGTATACCGCATTGGGCTGTTTGCTGCCGGTACAGCGGCGGCAGTCATTTCGGTGCTTGGGCCGATTCCCCGGATGGCTCATGATTCCTTTGTCATTCATATGACCGGCCATTTGCTGCTTGGTATGCTGGCCCCGCTTTGTATGGTGCTCTCGGCGCCGGTGACGCTTGCTCTCCGCACTCTCCCAGTGCCTTCAGCGAAAAAGCTGTCTAAATTACTGCGGAGCCGCTTTGTGGCGATAGTATCTCATCCGGTGACGGCTTCGGTGTTAAATATTGGCGGCCTATGGCTTTTGTATACGACTGGATTGTACGCTTTGATGCATGAGTCCGTGCTCGTTTATACCGCTGTTCATATTCATATTTTCTTAGCGGGATATGTGTTTACAGCTTCTATTATTTATATCGATCCGGCGCCGCACCGGTATTCTTTTTTGTTTCGGTCCGGGGTGCTTGTCACAGCCCTTGCAGGCCACGGTATTTTGTCCAAGTATTTATATGTATCTCCGCCGCCCGGAATTGGGCAGGAAGCTGCTCAGGCAGGTTCGATGCTGATGTATTACGGGGGCGATGCGGTGGATATTGCCATTATGGTGATTCTCTGCTGGCACTGGTATAAAGCGGCCCGCCCCAAGCAGCAAGAAGCACGGGCAGCCTGAATAACTATAAGGAGGAACTGCAATGACTAACAATAAACATGTCCCTTTATATCCGAATTCTTTATGGCTTAAGGAAAGCGAAACTACACACATGCCTGCACATAGTGGAGAAGACACGGCTGAAGTGACTATCACAGGAGCCGGGGCAGCCGGTATCACAGCAGCCTACTATTTAGCAAAGGCCGGAACGAAGGTGGTGCTGCTGGAAGCGGGCAGGGTGCTCGAAGGTACAACCGGGAATACAACGGCAAAAATATCCTCCCAGCACGGAATGGTGTACGATGAGCTGATTCAGAATCACGGCCGGGAAAAAACCAGCCAGTACTTTGAAGCTAACGAACAGGCGATCAGCGATATGCGCAAGCGGGTTACTGAGCTTAATATTGACTGTGAATGGGAAGAGCGGGACGCTTTTATTTATACGAAAAGCGAGCAGCAGAAAAAAGTGATGGAGAAGGAAGCGGAGGCGTACCGGTTATTAAATGTAAACGGCGGTGATGCTTCTGACGAACATGATCTTCCGTACGCTGTCGAGCGGGCTCTCGTTATCCGCGATCAGGCTCAGTTTCAGCCAGTGTATTATTACCGGGTCCTTCTTGAAGAGGTAGTCCGCCTTGGCGGGCGTGTGTACGAGAATACACGTGCAGCTGATGTGAATAAAGCCAATGGGAAAGTAGTGGTCAATACAAACAACGACAGCACGGTTACCAGTGACTACCTTTTGGTAACAAGTCATTTCCCTTTTAACGACGGTATGGGAAAATACTACAGTCGTCTGCATGTGGAGCGTTCCTACATCATAGGGGCAAAAGTTCAGACAATGCCAAAGCATATGTATATCAGTGTAGATTCCCCTTCGCGGTCGCTTCGTACAGCAAAGGATGAAAACGGGGAGAAACTGCTTTTAATTGGCGGGGAAGGACACACGTCCGGAAAAAATGAAACGAATACGTTCGAACGGTATGAAGCACTGCGCAGCTTTGGTGAAGAGTACTTCGGTCTGCAGACGGTCCCTTACCGCTGGTCGGCTCAGGATATGATCACTCTGGATAAAATGCCCTATGTGGGCCCAATGACATCCGGGGAAGAACAGATTTTTACTGCCACCGGATTTATGAAGTGGGGCATGAGTAACAGTGAAGCAGCAGGGAAGATGCTCGCCGATTATGTACTCGGTAATGAAAATGTGTATAAGGAGGCTTTTGATCCAACACGTTCCGAGTTGAAAAAGAAAAACATTCAATCCTTTGCTTCCGAAAACATGGACGTAGGAAAAGAAATGATTAAAGGAAAGGCCAACAGAGGGGATAAAGAAAAGAACCTGGAAAATGATGAAGGAGCTTTGATTAATACAGAAAACGGAAAGGCAGGCGCTTACAGGGACGAAACGGGCCGACTGTATGTTGTCGACACCACCTGTACGCATATGGGCTGCGATCTCTCCTGGAACAATGCAGAACGGAGCTGGGACTGTCCGTGCCATGGTTCGAGATTTTCCTACGACGGAGAAGTTATTGAAGGGCCGGCAGTAACGCCGCTGAAGCGTAAAACAGATCTTGAATAACAAAGAAGGCCCGGAGAAAAAATCTCCGGGCCTTCTTACTCGTATTACAGCTTAAATTTATCTACTTCAGCGTTCAGCTGGCGGGCAAGATCGTTAAGGTTTTCCGAATTAGCGGAAACTTCCTCCATGGAGCTGCTCGTCTGCTGGACGGAAGCTGCAGTCTGTTCAACGCCGGCAGCAGATTCCTCGGATACTGAAGCTATTTCTTCAATAGAAGCGTTGATTTCCTGACTGCTTGAAGAGATGGCTGCCAGATTTTGAGTAACAGATTGAAGATTTTCTGCCATTTCCTGAATAGCAGTATTAATTGTATTAAAGGTTTCGCCAGTAGTCTGGATCTGGGTGGTGCCGATTTCCACTTCTTTATAGCCTGACTGCAGAGAGGCAGTGACGGAAGACGATTCGTTCTGGATTCCCTCCACGATGCCGGTAATGTCTGTGATAGAAGCAGAGACCTGCTCGGCCAGCTTCCGTACTTCATCAGCGACTACGGCGAAGCCGCGCCCCTGCTCGCCAGCCCGGGCAGCCTCAATGGCTGCATTTAAAGCAAGCAGGTTGGTCTGGTTAGCAATATCATTAATGACAGACACTAATTTTGAAATCTCCTGGGACTGTTTATCAAGTCCTTCCACTTTCACAGCGGCATTTTTCACGATAGCATCGATTTTTTCCATTTGATGAACCGAATTATCCATCAGCTCGCGACCTTCATTTGTAATAGACAAAATATGAGTCGAGGCATTGCGGACGTCTTCGCCCTTCGTATGGGCATCAGAAACATTTTCTGTAAAATCACTCATTAAGGAGGCAATGCTGCTGGCACTTGTGGCCTGGGATTCTGCCCCGGAAGCAAGCTCCTCCATTGTAACTGCCACCTGCTGGGATCCTGCTTTCACTTCGTTGGCAGAATGGGTTAAATTCTGACTCTGACCCGATACGTTCGCGGACATCGTTTTAATTTGTGCAAGCAGCTGGGCCATGTTGTCATTCATCTGGTTGGCAGCGAGTACGAGCTTGCCGGTTTCGTCGCGTGCGGTAGTCTGCATCGGCTCCTGGCTCAAATCTCCATCGGCAATGGACTGCATCCGTTGCATAACCGCTTTGATCGGGGCAGAAATCGTGCGCGCCATGAAAAAGGCAATTGCCACTCCGGCAATGATAACCAGCAGGGAAACAATCGTGCCGGTGGTCATCATATTCCTGCCGCTTTCAAGCATATTTTCACCCGCTGTCGTGATTTCTTTTTCTCTTTCTGCTGCCGTTTCTTCAAATCCGGTCATAATCTCACGTGCTAACGGTGTAGCTTCTGTAGTTAAAATTTGTTTAGCTTCTTCTTCATTTCCTGCCTCATAGGCTGGAAAAACTTCTGAGGTAATAATCTGCTCCCATTCGATGCTTTGTTCTATTAACGCTCCCAGTTCATCGGAACCGAAATCGGCGATCGTTTCCTCCTCCAGTGCAGCGCTCTCCTCGGTATATTCCATGAAGCTGCTTTTGAATTCCTCGTCGCCGAATAAAACGTACCCACGGGATAAAGCAACACGCTGGGCCATATTAAAAGCAAGCTTTTCGTCAGCGATTAACAGCGGAAGCTGCTCCTCAACGATACCTTCTGTTTCAGCATTCGCTTTACTGTTAGCGTAAAAATTATAGACTCCGAGTGCTGTTACCAGCACTACAAGTGACAAAAAACCGGTTAAGATTTTTGCGCGAAGACTTTTGAAGTTAAACCATTCCTTCATTCCATACACCCCTCTAAATTAATGTAGTAATACTTCCCCCTTGCGAAAAATACAGCTGCTGTTCTTTTGTTTCTGCTTTTTACGAGAATGATGGAATGGAAATATTAAGCAGATAAAAAGAATTAACTCTACAGACATTTATCGATATAAATTAGGCTGAAAAGTATAGGTCATTGTTACTGTAAAAATGAAGAAATTGTGAAGGGATTTTTCGGCGGAATAAGGCTTCCCGTATTTTACTCGCTTAAGGGAAGTATATTTTCTTGCTTTTGACGTTTGTTTTTATACATTGCCTGATCGGCTTTATGCAGGACGGCGGCGAAATCCTCCTGCTGATTCAGGGATTCGTAAGTTCCAACGCTGACGGTGATCGTAAAAGTGTTTTCCCCATCTGTATAGGGAACCCGGAGCTGCTGGTCTATCCGGCTTTGGGTCAGCTGTGTGCTTTTCCCGCTTTTTGTTCGGATTCTTTCCATAATGACAAACTCATCTCCCCCTAAACGATAAAGATGCTGTTCCGGAAAGCAGGCGCTGGCAATTCTGCAGGCAGTAAATTGAAGCACACGGTCACCGGTTACATGGCCGTAAGTATCATTAATGGTTTTAAATTGATCAACGTCGATAAAATAGAGAAGATAAGGAAGTTCTGCTTCGGAGGTTTCCTGAAAAAAATGCTGCAGGGCAACGCGGTTGGGCAGCTTGGTTAAATCGTCGCGGCCAACCATTTCTTTGGTTGTTTCGAGGTGGGCGATAGTACGGTTCAAATCAGCATTTAAACGACCGATCATTCCGGTACTTTGAAAGGAGGCTCGGGCGCTCAGGTCTCCGTTTCGCACAGAGGTCAATACAGCCTGAAAGTGAAAGATGCATCTGCGTACAAAGCTGAAGAAAAGAAAATAATTCAAAAGCCCGAGTGCCACGCCGGCTGTAATCGAAGCGATATAAAACATGTGTAAAAAAGAACTGGGTATGGGAATGACCATCGGCATAAGAACAGCAAAACCGATTCCTATGAAAATACCAAGGAACATATACAGAAAAAACATTACAAACAGATAATTTATTTTCATAAGAAACGCCCTTTCCAGCGGAAAAGTGGATTGCATTATAGAAGTTTAAATTAAGAAGCAGTACTTGCTATATATATCGTCACAATCCTAAAAAGTCTTATACTTAAAGCGGAAATCATTCATACAAACATTTTCCAGAGGCTGATCCTTTCATAAAATCTTTCGAAAATTTGTTTATGTTCTTCCCTAAAAAGGGAATTAGGTAAGAAGAATTTCCTAAAATGGTGAGGAGGTATCATGATGGCTTCAACGAAGGAAATATTAGGACAAGACGCGGATTACTTATTAAATCATGAAAGCAAGACGGTACCGAAAGAAAACCTTTATGTGCCGGGGCCTGATTTTGTCGACCGGGTATACAAATCGACAGATCGTTCTCCGGTAGTTCTGCGCAACCTGCAGAGCCTTTTTGATCACGGACAGCTTGGCGGAACGGGTTATCTGTCCATTCTGCCGGTAGACCAGGGCATTGAGCATTCGGCAGGGGCTTCATTTGCTCCGAACCCGATGTATTTCGACCCGGAAAACATTGTGAAGCTTGCGATGGAAAGTAACTGTAATGCGGTAGCTTCAACGATCGGGGCGCTTGGCTCGATCGCAAGAGATTATGCGCACAAAATCCCTTTCATTGCCAAAATTAACCACAATGAACTGTTAACGTACCCGGAAACGCACGACCAGATTATGTTTGGCTCTGTTGAGCGGGCCTATGAGATGGGAGCAGTTGCGGTCGGAGCAACGATATACTTCGGTTCAGAGCAGAGTGACCGGCAGATCCAGGAAGTGTCGCAGGCCTTTGAACGGGCTCATCAGCTCGGTCTTGGCACCATTCTCTGGGCCTATCTTCGTAACCCTGGCTTTAAAAAAGACGGCACCGATTATCACACCGCCTCCGATCTGACGAGTCAGGCGATCCATTTATCAGCAAGTCTGCAGGCTGATATTGTGAAACAAAAGATGCCGACCAACAACGGCGGCTACACCGCTGTCGGCTACGGCAAAACGCATGACAAGGTTTATTCAGAGCTGACAAGTGACCATCCAATTGACCTGACCCGTTATCAGGTAATGAACTCGTTTATGGGACGGGCCGGCTTAATCAATTCCGGCGGCGGTTCTGCAGAATCGGATTTGGAGGATGCTGTAAAAACAGCTGTAATTAACAAGCGTGCCGGCGGCATGGGACTGATTATGGGACGCAAAGCGTTCCAGCGTCCGATGAAGGACGGTATAGAGATTATCCGCTCTGTGCAAAGCGTTTATGCGGATGAGTCGATTACTTTAGCATAAGAAGTAGAAAAAAGGGGAGAGCCCTCCCCTTTTTTTATCTAATATATTCAGAAAATTTAAACATCGTATGCTGTGTCTCTGGCTACCTTTATAAACAGGAGGATTTTATATGCCGAAAAAACTGTTTGAAGTAGACCTCAATAAAACAATGGACCAGCAGACGACGCCGGGGCATAACCGCTGGCACCCGGATATTCCTGCCGCTTTTTCTGTAGAACCGGGAGAGACGTTCCGTATGGAATGCCTGGACTGGACCGACGGGCAGATCAGCAACAATGATGACCCTTCGGATATAAAACATGTGAACCTCGATCGTGTGCACGTACTAAGCGGGCCGGTGCACGTGAACGGAGTGGAGGAGGGGGACCTGCTCGTTGTTGATATTTTGGATATCGGAACGTTTCACTCGCATGAATGGGGATTTAACGGTATTTTCGCCAAAGAAAACGGCGGAAGCTTTTTAGTGGACCATTATCCGGAAGCAGCCAAATCTATTTGGGATTTTGAGGGTATTTATGCGACTTCGAGACATGTTCCGAATGTAAAGTTTGCAGGCATTATTCATCCGGGGCTGATCGGCGTGGCTCCTTCACAGGACATGCTGAATGAATGGAACCGCAGGGAAAAGGAACTGGTGGATACAAATCCTGACCGGGTGCCGCCGCTTGCGAATCTTCCAACGAAGGATTCAGTTGTGCTTGGTGAACTCAAAGGTGAAGAGTTCGAACGGGTTGCCGCCGAAGGAGCAAGAACCGTCCCGCCCCGGGAAAATGGGGGGAACTGTGACATCAAGAACCTTTCGAAAGGATCAAGGGTATACTTTCCGGTGTTTGTAGATGGAGCGAAGCTGTCGGTGGGAGATCTTCATTTCTCGCAGGGAGATGGAGAAATTACGTTCTGCGGTGGCATTGAAATGCCCGGCTGGATTGACCTGAAAGTACACGTGATAAAGAACGGCATGGAAAAACACCGTATTAAGCGCAATCCTGTCTTTAAGCCAGGACCAGTCATGCCGCATTATAATGAATTTCTGGTTTTTGAAGGCGTGTCGGTGAACGAGTTCTCGGGAGCGCAGACCTACCTGGATGCTAACGTCGCTTACAGGAATGCGTGCCTGAATGCGATTGATTTTCTGAAAACACTCGGCTACACAGGCGAGCAGGCCTATATGCTCCTGGGTACTGCGCCGGTACAGGGCACTGTAGCAGGCGTCGTAGATATACCGAATGCCTGCTGCACGCTCGCCCTGCCTAAGGATATATTTTATAAAAATATTTTGCCGGAGCTTGATTAGTATGGCCCAATTCACCTTTGAATGCCGGACGTGCGGTACTTTTGAAAGCTGGATTGTCTCCAAAGGAGCCCGGGTCAGTGAAGCCCCGTGCCCTATGTGCGGGGCAGTGGCCGGAAGAGTCTTTCAGCCGGTGAACCTGTCAAAGATGGATACGAAAGTAAAATCGAGGATTGAAAACGGAATGCAGCCGAAAACAGTACAGCAAAAGGATTTGCCCGCAAAACAAAGGACCATACAGCGGACACCGCGCCCTTGGCAGGCAGGACATTAAAGAAGGAGACCCGGAACAAACGGGTCTCCTTTAACTATTTTTGAGTTACTGTTAATTTGAATTTTTGTCTTTTCCAGCTATGCCAATAATCGCTATGGTGGCCAGCATGACACCATAAACAATTGAAGAAGAAAGAAGAGGTTTTTTAGTGATTTTTAAAAATAAACGGTTGGGCTTGTCAGCTGAGCCCCTGGACTCCCGTTTATACATATCTCAGCCTCCTTTAGGATGTTTAAATAATCTTACCCCGGAAAGGTTCGGTTTAATCACAAACAGAAGAAAGTTGGAAAAAAGCTGTTGAAAACTGTGTCTTTTAAATGTCTTTCTTCGTGTAATCAATACTGTAATGATGAAAAAACAGTTGATTGTCGTTTTGGTACTTTGCCTGAAGTACCTTCTGAAGAGACTCCGGGAGAAAATATTTTTGGTGGTGAAGCATAAAGCTTGCCCGGCTCTGCAACAGCCTTCGGGATAGAGGCTTTCCCCTTTTTGTTGGAATAGGAGCTTTGGGGTTAAACGGAGTTTTTAAAAAATAGTTCATCTTTCTGGCAGCCTTCACCTGCATGGTGCCGTAGCTCCGGTTTACTTTTGTGTTGCTGTAGGAGGGCACTTTTTCAATTCCCATATACTGCAAAAGTCCTTTCAATTCCTGCATTTCATTTTGCCGGAACTGCTCGTACTGCATGAGATAATAGTTGTTTTTGCCAAACAATTTTGTGACACGCTCCATATAGCTGAAATAATAGTAGCCGTCGAGTACTCCCAGCTGCTCCCACTCCTCAAACACGGCAGCGGCCTGCTTGTATCCACCCTGGTGAATATACTGCACGTAAAGGGAGGTGAGAAGATCCAGCTGCCGCCGTACTCCAGCAATAATATGCACGTCATAGCTTTTTTCAGGGAAGATCCGGCGAAGATCCTCTAAAATGGCGTAATTGTCTTTGACCTTTTTTTTCGTGGACATTGGGTTGCCGGAGAGCCCCTCGTACGAAATGAGGAGCGGCTTTCCCGCCTCCATCATCGATTCAAAGTCGTTGCGTAAAACAGCTGCTCGCTTCTCTGACAACTTTTTATGGCGTATGTCGTACAGATACGCCTGAACATGTTCCCGGGAAAAATATGTAATTTGGTGCGTCAATTTAGGATAAATGCTTTTCTGCAGAAAAGTAGTAGCTGTTTTGTGATAACCCACATGAATGTAAATGGTCTTGCGCATCGCCCTGCCTCCTATGGAATGAATGCATCCATCATATCGAAATCCGTAGGAGCAATCAAAGTAAAAGGACCAGTGAGTTTGGTCGCATATATATTCGCGGAGAAAGGTAAATTCTTCTTGAATTGCCCGGAGTTCCCGAAAAAAGCTTTTAATTTCCCCTGATAAAGGTATAGAATGCGTATACATTGAAATTAGGACTACAGGATGCGGCAAAAGGTCCCTGTTTCCTATTGAAAGCTTACTTTTTACAGCTAATAGACAGCCACAGGGCCAAGAACGAAGCATAGGGGGCCATATTTATGGGGGATCAGCGTACAGAGATAATGGAAGAAATACAGGCGATGTATACTTCCTTATATAATGTTACTTTGCTAGTCGTTGACAGCCTGGGGCACGAAGCTGCTTTTGCCGACGGGGAAAATGAACTGTTTACAGCGCTCGATGCTGTCCCGGAGTCAGGGCTTAGAGATAAAATAAATCATATGTTTAAAGGAAAGCTAAACGCAAGAGAGCCTTTTTTCTACGATCTTTTTCCTGGGATTCATATAGCAGTAGTTCCGCTGCAAAAAAATGAAAGCCCAAATTATTTTTTGCTGGCTGGACTGCTGGTTGAAGAAGGGGCACAAAAAACAGTGGAAGCAAGTCTTGAATCGGCGTATGGAAAAACGGGGGGCTGGAAGGAAGTCATCAAACAGACACCGTCGTTTTATATCGAAGAAAGAGAAAAATGGCTTGGCCGTTTCCAAAAGGCTGCAAATGTTCTGGCGCTATGCTTTGACAGGCAGTCTTCATCCGAAAATCATACCATGTTAATGCACCAGGCCCTTCAGCGGCAATCTACGGAAGAATTACTGGAGCTGCTCATCGATGGTCTTGAAGAAGCAGAGGTGCTCGGGATGGCTGAAGAGGGGGAGGAGGGTGTATACGAAACGACGTGCGTGACAGGAAAGCATAGGGAGGCGTTGGAGACTCTTTCATTCCACCCCGGGGAAGGGCCGCTTGGCAAAGTGCTGCTGTCAGAGGAGCCTTTGTTTCTGGAAAATTTAAAGGAACGCCCCCAAAGTTATTTTTGGCAGCGCTACGGGCTTTCGCCTCTCTTGTTTTTTGCGCTGCCGATCCAGAAAACTAACGGAGCCTCCGCCGTCATCTTTGGAGGGAGCTTTTCCCGCAAGTTTTTATCCGCAAAGGGAAAAGAATTTTTACTCACCATGATTTCGGTAATAGAAGCTAAAGTGAAAACAGACTGGCTTGCAGAGGAAAATAATCGTCAAATTCAACAGCTGGGGTCCCTGGTCGAAATAGGCAGACTGATGGCGGCCAGCCCGGATATAAAAAAAATCAGCTATATACTTATAGATGCCAGCCTGAGCATGAGTCGGGGGACCTTCGCCATGCTGCTGTTGAAAAAGAAAGAACGCGGAAAATACCGGATGATTTCAAGAGGATATTCCAGGCAGGAGCTTGAGCTTTATGCAGAAAGCACAGCGGCAGAATACTTTTCTTCACAGGAGACAGAGCGTGAAAAAGTGAAGCAGGCAAAAACGCCGTGGAAGGAGCCGGTACTCGAGTGCCCTTTAATCTTTCAGGGGGAAATACTTGGAGTGCTCTGCGTAGGTACGCAGGAAGTGAGAACCCGGCAGGTGGAGGAATTTTTGGAAGCTCTCTCTGTAATCGGCGGTGTGTCCATGAAGCTTGCCGGGGAGGAGTCGGGGCTTAGCATGCACAAGCAGCTCGACGCCATGCATCTGGCGGTAAAACAATTTGATCCGGAAGCCTTTGCACTGTCGAGCCGCGCAGCGGAAATTGCTGAGCAGTATACTGCTAATGGAAACTTTTCTGTTTCCTTTGTATCCTCCATCACAGGGGCATGCAGGCTGTCTGCTTATTCCCCGGCGATCATTCAGGAATTAATGCCGGACAGCCAGGTTGGAGAAGTGTTGGAAAAAGGCCGTTCTCTCAAGGAAGGTGTTAACAGAGCACGTTTAAACACAGGGGCACAGGCTGAAGTATTTGCCATGACCATGGTGTATGCAGAAAGCGGGGACCGGAGGGAAATAAAAGCAATGACAAACATATCGGAAGAATGGAAGGATAGCTTTCTGAATTTCCTGGAGCAAACGTTCATCAACGACCAGGAGCTGTTTTTTCAGAATTCGGCAGAGGTGAAAGAAGAATCGGCGATTCCGGCAGTACCAAACAAATCGTCCCTCTCCTCCCGGGAACAGGAAGTGCTGGAGCTGATTATAAAAGGAGATAATAATCGCGAGATTGCTGAAAAGCTGTTTATTAGTGATCACACGGTAAAAAATCACGTTACGAAAATTTTCAAAAAGCTGGACGTGCCGGACCGGGCCCGGGCTATTTCGAAAGCGTATCAGGTAAAGTACGAGAGATTTTAAAATGAGTAAAAATAGGAGCATAAGTAGGAGTTATAACCTATTAAATATACCTTATAACAGGAACGTAAGGGGATATTTTACAATAAATTTACGAGGTATAATCAATTCATAAGCCAAAAGGCTTGATTCTAAAGAAGTGAGCGTGTTTAACAGGAGGTGCCAGGCATTTGAAGTTGGTAGTTCTTCAATCCAGACAGGTGATAGCGGAAAATGTGACAGGGGCATACAATTTTTATCAGCGATTCAGGGGATTAATGTTCAAAAAGCATTTCCCGGCTAGTTCCGGCCTTCATATTTCTCCTTGTCCATCGATTCACACCTTTTGGATGAAGTTCCCTGTAGATGTGCTCTATCTCAGCCGGGAGATGGAAGTGCTTGAGGTGGACGAAGAGCTGCGCCCAGGGAAAATCGGAAAAAAGGTAAAAGGTACTGCCTCGGTCATCGAGCTTCCTGCGGGAAGCATTCAGGCAGCAGATCTTGCACCCGGCGACATTCTTGCTCTTGAAGAAGCTTCCAGCCGGCAGATCAGTTGACTCGGTCCTCCCAGACAAGCAATTACTTACAATTAAAAGGAGAGTGTTCAGAATGGTCGAAATTTTTAAAAATTTGGTAGTGGAAGAAGAAGGACAGGGCATGACAGAGTACGGTTTAATTCTTGGGTTGATTGCTGTAGGTGTTATTGCAGCATTGGTTACTTTAGGAGAACAAATTGGTGGGTTCTTTACGGATCTTACAGAAAAGATTCCAGGTGGAGAAGGATAAGATAGACCCTCGACCCTCTAAAAGAGGGTCTTTTTCTTAACCAAGTCAAAACTGGAAGGAAGGGATGAAGCTTGGGACTTATCGACTGGATTCTAATTGGCGTATTACTTATATGTGCGATTACAGATATAAAAGAACGAAAAATCTATAATAAAGTGCTGTTTCCATCCATGCTGCTCGCATTCGTTTTCCACGGCGCAGTGTCTGGATGGGAAGGGCTGTTTCATTCCTTCCTTGGATTTTTGATTGGGTTTGCCCTTTTGTTTATTCCATACGCTATGGGCGGTATGGGAGCGGGCGATGTGAAGCTGCTAGCTCTTGTGGGAGCACTGAAGGGCGGCACATTCGTGCTGCAGTCCTTTATATTTATTGCGCTTCTCGGGGCCTTGATGGGACTGATCGTCCTGCTTCGCCACAAAAATATTTTGAAATCATTTTTTTACAGGCTGACTCATATAAAAAACGGAACGAAGATGCCGGGCGGCGGATTGTCGAAACAATCACTTTCGAAAACGTATCCTTACGGGGTAGCTATCGCGCTTGGCGCCGCTGTGAATTTATTTACAGAAGGGATGCTGTTTTAAATGTGGAGGCAGGAAGACGGACAGTCGCTCGTTGAATTTGCGCTCGTTCTTCCGCTTATTATCGCGCTGCTTATTGGAATGATTGATTTCGGGCGGGTGCTCTATACGCACCAGGAGCTCGAGCTCATTACCCAGGAAGCAGTTCGGATCGGCAGCTTCGGAGAAAGCGATGAAGCAATTAACAGTTACGTAACGGAGAATTTTGACAGCGGAAATCCGGCAGATCTTACCGTTACGGTAACGCCGGGAGATCGAAGCTCCGGGGAATACATGACGGTAGAGACGGCGTATCCGGCGTCCATTTTTAATTTGCTCGGTGATTATTCCATTCCCTACACGATCGAAACGAATTCAACAATAAGGGTGGAGTGACCTTTATGAAGACATGGATAAAAAATGAAAAGGGCAATGCGTTAATTCTTATGGCGATTGGCCTCGGAATAGCAACAGCGATGTGCGGTGTAGTCATTGATGGCGGACACTTATACAAAACGCAGAGCAGCCTGCAGAAAACAGTAAATGCAGCCGCTTTGTCCGGTGCTCAGGAACTGATGAATTCTGAAGAAGAAGTGTCCAACGTAGTGGATGAAGTGCTGGGAGCACACGGGGAGTCGGAAAGTTTATTTAATACAGACATTAAGGAAGAACAGTCGGTGCGGGTGGAGCTGGAACGTCCGACCGACGTGTTTTTTTCTTCTTTATTTGGAGTGGAAACAGTAGATATTAACGCAGCGGCTAATGTAGAGGTGGCTGCTATCGGTGAAGCGGCTGGGGCTGCGCCTTTTGGCATCAATGAAGAAACGGATCTGGTTTTTAACGAGACATATGATTTGAAGGTGGATTCGGGCGATTCCACAGGAGGAAACTTCGGCATACTGGCACTCGAAGGTCCGGGTGCTAAAACGTATGAGGAAACATTAAAGAATGGCTATGATGAACCTCTGCGTATTGGGGATGAAGTAGATACGCAGACAGGCAATATTTCAGGGCCTACTGAGCGTGGAGTCAATCACCGCATCGATAATTGCCCGGACGGCGACATATATGACCGCGACTGTGACAGAGTCATGCTTATTCCGGTATATGCTCCCATTGGAAATAAAGATAATTACCGGGAAGTGGAAATACGAGGATTTGCCTATTTTTACCTGGAGGAGCGAATGAGCAAGAATGACGATTCGGTCCGGGGGAGATTTATTCAACGGGTGGGCAAGGGTACTATAGTAGAAGGTAGTGCCAGCCGGGGGGCATATACAACCAGACTGACTCAGTAGGGACGGGATAACATGAGGCCAAAAAGATTGCTGCTGTTCGCTTTAATAGCCGGCGTGATAACGACGGTGATTTTCTACATATTTATTACAAGAGACGCACCAGAAGAAGCAGAAGAAACAGACGTACAGATGGTCGAAGTAGTAGCTGCCACAGAAGCGATTGACGAAGGAACGAGAATAACAGGGGACATGGTGGAAGCAGTGGAAATAGCGGAAGAGCAGATGCATCCGAATGCAGTCCGTGAGCCCGGAGATGTAACCGGCACCTACGCGAAATCGGATCTTGCGGATGAGGAAGTTATTCTCGAAAACCATTTTCAGAGCGCTGACGACAGTGATGCCCCGCTGGCCCAGCAGGTAGAAGAGGGAAGACGGGGAGTCTCGGTCAACGTGGATTATGAAGAATCCGTGTCGTATCTGCTGGAGCCGGACGACTATGTCGATGTTCTTTCCACCAGAATGAATGAAGATGCAGAAATGCAGACAGAGGTGCTGGTTGAAAGGGTCCGGGTTCTTGCAGTAGGCGAGCGCTTCCAGGAAACGTCAACCGCTGCGCCTGATGAAGAAGGAGAAGGAACGGAAGAAGAAACGACAGAATACCAGGCGGTGACGCTTGAGCTGACGCAGGAGGGCTCAGCACAAATCATCAACGCCAACCAGGATGATGGAGATCTCCATCTATCTATATACAGTCAGGCTACGGAGGGGGATGGACCGGGAGAATCGGCTGATAACGCCGTGGAGGTCACCGCCCCTTCAGTAGAAAATTCAGATGAAAACGACTCCACTGACAGTAATCAGGAAGCCGGGGAAACACCGGTACCTGAAGAAAATGATGACGGTTCTTCCGGAAAAGAAAATAATGAAACAGGCGGGGAAACAATACCACAGGATGAAACCCCGACAGAAACGGAAGAAAACAACTCTTCTGCAGATATTCAACAGGCAATAGAACTTTCACCGTACACGTATCGCGCCAATATCCGGGAATTCCCTAGCCTCGAAGCTCCTGTACTGGAAATCGTAGATAGCGGAACCCGTCTGGAATACACTAATCAGTTTGAACAGGACGAGGAAAACAGAACGTGGGTTTTTGTAGAATACGGGGAAGACGGCTCCGGGTGGATCAGCAACCGGATTACCCAGTTTGAGGAAAGCGGGGAGTAGAGCGTGGCACAAACAACTGATACCAGACCAATGCAGGGGAGAATGGCTGTTGTATGCAGTGCTTCCGGCGGCACAGGACGGACTATGCTGACGGCGAACCTCGCTGTTTATCTCGCTTCCCAGCACCAGAAAGTGACGGCTGTGGACGGGGATCTGCAGTTTGGGGATCTTGCGCTGGCACTGGATATCGATCCTTATTCCACCATTTTGGATGCAGCGAAGCCTGTACAAAAGGACCGTCTGCAGAATTTTTGTATCAAGCATGAAAAAGGATTCCACGTAATGGCAGCGCCGGCCCGACCGGAGTATGCCGATCTTATAGACGAGGCGCAGCTTTCTGCAGTAGGGGCTTCATTGAAAAACGACAATGATCTGGTAATAGTGGATGCGGCAGCCGGGCTGAATGACCGCAGCCTTTCTTTTATTGAACAGGCGGATGATATTTTCATCGTCACCACCAACGGTATGGCTTCATTAAAAAATACAAGCCTGATGATCGAAACCCTTAAAGCTCTGGGAATGAAGGATAAATGCAGCGTCGTGGTCAACCGGGCCACCGTCAAAGGTAAAATGACCGGGCAGGACTTTTCAGGTCTTTTTGCAGTAAAGGAAATCTTTTATCTCCCGGAGGACAGCAGCCGGGTGGTAACAGCAATGGACACCGGGGTGCCATTTGTAATTGACTATCCGAAAGCGGAAATTGTGAAAAGGATAAAGCATATAGGGCACACGCTTCTGCCCGTTCCAGAGGCAAAAGCTTCCTCTTCCAGCAGCCTCATCCATCGGCTGCTGCGTAAAACTAAATCGACACCGGGAGATGATCAATAATGGGGCTGATGAATCGCCTGGAAGCAAAAAATAAGCCCGAATCAACGGTCGTGCCATCCCAGGGAGAAAAGCGGAAAACCTCTGCGGAAGTGCCGCAGGAAAAACCGGAGCAGAAAGAAACGGTTAAGGAAAAGCCGGCAAAACCAGTCAGTCCCCCGGGCCATGCAGAAGTGAAAAGCCTGGTGTTTAAATACATCTTAAAGGAACGGAAAAATGACGATGTGGAAGACATCGTCCCGGAGCTTGAAGACATTATTTCGGAAGTGATTGAAGAAAACGAACAGCTTCCGCCAATCCGCGAACGGGGAGCCCTGATCGAAGATATTAAAAATGATTTAACAGGCTATGGGCCGATTAACCCGCTGCTGTTGGATGAAGACGTTTCAGAGGTTATGGTGAACGGCCCGGATAAAGTATATGTGGAACGGAACGGAAAGCTGACGCTCACAGATGTTGTATTTCGGGACAACGAACATGTGATGCAGGTGCTTGAAAAGATTGTGGCGCCTCTGGGACGGCGGGTGGATGAAAGCAGCCCGATGGTGGATGCACGCCTGCAGGACGGCTCCCGGGTGAATGCTATCATTCCCCCTCTTGCACTTGGGGGGCCTACTATAACGATAAGAAAATTTTCCAAGGACCCTTTTACGATCCATGACCTTGTGAA
This sequence comes from Marinococcus sp. LNSP9103-4, assembly GCF_056034345.1. Lineage (NCBI taxonomy): Bacteria > Bacillati > Bacillota > Bacilli > Caryophanales > Bacillaceae > Marinococcus > Marinococcus sp. LNSP9103-4. The sequence goes on from NZ_JBQLIA010000027.1 coordinate 24,960, forward strand.
CTTTGGTACGCTTACCAGCGAAATGGCAGATTTTATTGAAGCCTGTGTGCAGGCCAAGCTGAATATATTTGTCAGCGGGGGTACAGGATCCGGGAAAACAACAACGCTGAACGTGCTGTCCTCCTTTATCTCCAATGAAGATCGCATTGTAACGATTGAGGATGCCGCTGAGCTGCAACTAGGTCAGGAACACGTCGTTTCACTGGAAACGCGGCCGCCAAATATTGAAGGCAAAGGAGCCATATCCATCAGGGACCTGGTGAGAAATTCGTTGAGGATGCGTCCGGACCGAATTGTGATTGGGGAAGTCCGGAGCGGGGAGGCGCTCGATATGCTGCAGGCGATGAATACGGGGCACGACGGCTCTCTTGCCACAGGTCACGCGAACAGCCCGCGGGATATGCTTTCCCGGCTTGAAACAATGGTGCTGATGGCTGGGATGGATCTGCCGATAAGGGCGATACGTGAACAGATCGCAGGGGCTCTTGATGTTATCATTCAGCAGTCCCGTCTGCGGGACGGCACGCGCCGGATCACCAGCATTACAGAAGTTCAGGCAATGGAAGGCGATATTATCGTCCTGCAGGAAATATTTACGTTTCAGCAGGAAAGCGTTGATGACAACGGAAAAATCATCGGAAAACTTGTTCCGACCGGCGTCCGCCCGCATTTTTATGAACAGATGGAGCGCGGGGGCATCCATCTTCCATCCTCCCTGTTTACAGAACGGGTGGTGGACTAGAATGCTTTTACCCCTTCTGTTTGTAGGTGTATTTCTTACCTGTTTTCTTCTGCTCAGCGCCGGGAGCATGGCCATTTCCTCAGTTAATACCGGAGAAGAAAAGGCACCAGCAAAGCCGCTTTCTGTAAAAGGTGCTTTCCGTGAAGCGAATGAAAAGCTCAAGCTGCTTTTGATCCGTAAAAAAAAGCCGACAAGAAAAAAAGAGCTTCTGGAGCAGCAGCTGAGTGCGGGAGGGATCCCGGTAAAAGCTGAAGAATTCCGGGTGTTTCGCTGGTTTGCGGTAGTCATCAGTGGTGGGATATTTTATCTGCTCACAAATCTTATTGGGGCTTTGGCTATCGGAGGGGTGATCGGCTATGCTATTCCGTCGGTATGGCTGAAGAAAAAACAATCGAAGCGTCTGCAAAAATTTAATCAGATGCTTCCCGACATGCTGACGACAATCATTGGCTCTCTTCGTGCAGGTCATAGCTTCCAGCAGTCTCTCAAGATGGTCTCGGAGGAATCGGATCCGCCGATTAAAGAAGAAGTTCATTTAGTTCTGAAGGAAATCCAATACGGCAGCACTATGGAAGAGGCGTTGAACAACTGGAAACGGCGTATGCCGAGCGGGGATCTGGAGCTTCTTGTCGAAGCGCTGCTGATCCAGCGTCAGGTGGGGGGCAACCTTGCCTACCTGCTGGATAAAATTGTAGAGACGACACGGGAAAGGGAAAAAATAGCCAACCAGGTAAAGACGCTCACGGCTCAGGGGCGGCTTTCCGGGATTATTATCAGCCTTCTGCCGGTGGGGATTGGAGCCGTCATTTATGTGATAAATCCCGAGTATATAATGACTTTATTTATCGAACCAATCGGCAGAATTATGCTTGGCATAGCTGCAGTTGGCGGAGTCATAGGCTTTATCCTGGTCCGGAAAATTACAACGATTGAGGTGTAGAAATGGTCATCCTATATGCTGCTTTTTTTTCCTTTGTAACTCTCTCTGTCTACACCCTGCTCAGCTACCGCTTTGACAAAGCATACGTGATCGAGCGCCGGATTCAGACGTACTTTTATCCTGACCGGCAAGAAGAGCCAGAAGAAAATTCAACGTTTTACGAGCGCGTTGTGCAGCCTGGGTGGAAAAAGTTAAAAAAGCTTTATCAGCGCAGGATGAACCGTGGTAAAGTCACAGAGCTTGAACACCGGCTGCTGCAGGCAGGACGTCCCTTTGGATGGAACCCTGTAGATTTTAATATCTTCCGTGGAATTCTGATGGTTACTCTGCCTCTCGCGGCCGCTGTTTTTTTGTGGCTGGCCGGGGCACCAATGCTTCCAGCGGTCCTTATGACTGTTTTTGCTTTGGCCTTCGCCTGGTTCGTGCCGGGATATTATTTAAAAATGAAAGCCTCCAATCGAAACAAACAAGCTTTGAAAGAACTCCCCGATGTACTGGACCTCCTCACAATTTGTTTGGAATCAGGGCTCGGGTTTGACGCGGCCCTGAATAATGTAACCGCCAGGAAAAGCGGGGTTCTGATTGATGAATTTAAAGTCTGCCTGGAAGAGCTCCGGCTCGGCCGGACGAGAAAAGACGCGCTGAACGGTATGAAGGAAAGACTCACAGTCGATGAACTGAACGCTTTTATATATAATATCATTCAGGCGGAAAAGCTTGGTATTGGAATGGTAAATGTATTAAAGGTTCAGGCGGAGGATGTGCGGGAAGGCCGGCGTCAACGCGCGGAGGAAGCAGCGATGAAAGCGCCGATCAAGATGATGTTCCCTCTTGTCCTGTTTATATTTCCCACGTTATTTATCGTGCTTCTCGGTCCGGCTATTTTGCAGTTTATGGATGCATTTTAAAAAGAGTCTCTTCCTTAAGCGGAAAAGACTCCTTTTTTGTGTTTAAAAATAAACGATATATACGATTGCAGCTAATACAATGCGGTACAAAGCAAATGGAATCAGGCGGATCCTGTTGATAAGCTTCAGGAAAAATGTGATCGACACCAAGGCGAATAAAAAGGCACTGACAAAGCCGACAGCAAAAAATGGCATCATGCCGGCGGTGAAATATTCCCATTTACTCGCAAGAGAAACGGCGCTTGCTCCGAGCATAATTGGCACAGCCATAATAAATGTAAAGTCAGCTGCTGCCCGGTGGCTTAGCCCGAGGAGAACACCGCCGGAAATCGTAGACCCCGAACGGGAAAAGCCGGGCCAAAGCGACAAACACTGAATGAAGCCGATCAGAAGGGCCTTTTTATATGTAATAAGGTCTACGCTTTGAATAACCTGTTTTGGCTGGAACAAATCAGCAGCAATCATGAGAAAGGCGCCGATTACCAGACCTATCAGAACAGTGCGCGCGGAAAAAAGGTGCTCATCAATAAAGTCTTCAAACAAAAGACCGAGAATGCCTGCAGGCAGCAGACCGACAATGATATGACTTAAACGAAGTTTTCTGTGTGAGGCCTCTGTTTTTTTGGAAAATCCAAGCAGGTCCCGGAAACGCTGGCGAAACACAACGATAACTGCCAGAATCGATCCCAGCTGGATAACCACTTTAAAGGTATTGGCCACCTCGGTACCTAAAAACTCGTGGGACCGGAGCCAAATGTCGTCGACAATGATCATATGACCAGTCGAAGACACAGGGGCAAACTCGGTAAGCCCTTCAACGATACCCAACAGCAGCGCCACAAACAGTTCCCACATACTCATATTCTGATTTACCTTCCACTTTCTTTGCTTCTTTTTCTGTTCCTGCAGAAAAAGTTTTCGATTTTTACAGCTACTTTCAGATTATCACGTTTTTTGGGAAAAGCTACTAAAAGTTTACGTGCTTAAAGTACTGATGCATCAGTATTATACAAGCAAAAACCCGGAGAATTACTCTCCGGGTTCAAGTGTATTAGTCTTCCTCTTCTTCCTCTTCTTTTACGACGCGTACGCGTTTGATCTGATTGTTATCCATTGTCAGCACTTCAAAATGAAGATTTTCATACTGGAGAGTTTCTCCTTCTTCAGGAATATGATCAAATTCCCGGTACAGCAGCCCGGCAATGATATCCTCTTCTTCTTCCACTCTGGTATTAAAAATTTCGTTGAAGCGGCTGATGGCGAGCTTCCCATCACAGATAATAACCTCGTCGGTCAGCTCCTCAATAAGCTGCTCAGAGCGGGTATCGTGCTCGTCTTCAATCTCCTGGCCGATCATCCCTTCGATAATGTCCTCCTGGGTGACCATACCCATCGTACCGCCGTATTCATCGAGCACGACGGCAAGGTGCTTCTGCTCATTAAGCATTCGTTTGAACACGTTGTCGACAGAATTGGTCTCTACTACATACAAAGGGTTGTTATCAATAAAATCATTAAGGGTTTTGTCGCTTTGTTCGGCCCAGATAAGCAGCAGCTTAGCATGAAAAACACCGACGATATGATCCATATTATCGTTATACACCGGGTACCGAGTGTGATTGTGATTGATGGTAATGTCCCGCACTTCCTGAAAATCGCTTTCGATTGGGATGCCGGTAATCTCCATACGCGGAACCTTCAATACGTCACGTATATCCTTACGGTAAAAATCAATTACACGCTTAATCCGGTCCTGTTCCTGCTTTTCAAATGTCCCTTCCGAAGAGGCTACGTCGACCATGGTTTTGATCTCTTCACGAGAATATGTCTGTGAAGGCCCTTCGCCCCGGGTAATCAGTTTGATTACCCCGCGTGTGAAAGAATTCAGTAAAAATGTGAGCGGCTTAAAAATGAATACGAGCACCGCAATCACCGGGGCTACTATGTAGGCCACCTTATCGGCAAAGGTAGCAGCAATAGATTTAGGCAGAACTTCTGCGAAAATGATAAGCACAAATGTCAAAATAGCAGTAGCGATACCGACAGAAAAATTGTAATTCAGGGCAAGCACGGTAACGAGGGTAGGAAGCATAATATTGGAAATGTTATTTCCGATCAGGATGGCTGTGATTAACTCATCCGGTTTTCTCGTCAGCCTTAATAAATTTTTCGCCCGTTTATCGTTTTCGTCGGCGCGGGACTGCATTCGCGCCCGGTTTGCTGCTGTTAAAGCTGTTTCGCTTCCGGATAAAAAGAAGGAAACGAATAAAAATAATATAATAACCGCTATCATAAGTACCCTCCACTGGCGTCTTCTTCATATTTTATTTCCTGGCTGCAGTAAATTAAACGTTTCAAACAACTATCCAACATTAAAAATAACATAAAAGCGTCCGGTAAGATTTAAATATGCAAAAAGATTTTCTGCTCAATTTTGCTTTTAATAAAAATAAAAAAGAATAGAAGAAGAAGGACAATAAAAAAATGTTGACTTTCATTTGTGTAAGCCTTTACAATTAAAAATACAAATAAAAACAACATAAACAAACAAAAAAGCGATGATTAAATGAATGATTTTTTGTTTGTTGTAAGGAGGTCAGCTGAAAAGTCTGTAATTTTTAAGGAGGAAACGGAATGAAAAAAGTGGAAAGAGGCAGTCTGGCTGCTACCCTTTCGGTGTCCATGTCGAATTACCTCGAAGCAGGATCAATTGTAGCCGGGGCTGCCGGGCTCACTCTCTGGGTTCAGTATCTGGGCCTTACAGATGCCACTGTAGGACTGCTCGGAGCGCTCAGTGCCAACGGGTTCGGTGCTGCGCTTGGGGCGCTTGTCAGCGGCTTTTTAGTCGATAGATATGGGAGAAAGTTTATTTATAAGTATAATCTGCTGGTTTACATGCTCGGTATTCTACTAATTGTTTTCTCTTTTTCCTTTCCGATGCTTCTTATCGGTTACGTGATTACCGGTATTTCCGTTGGTGCGGGAATTCCGCCTTCCTGGACGTACATTGCTGAGGAAGCGCCGGAAAAAGAACGGGCAGCACGTGTCGGCTGGGGACAGTTTGCCTGGTCAATGGGCCCTGCGGTCGTCTTTATATTGTCCGTAATCCTGGCCCCATTAGGACTGCTTGGAAGCCGGATTATTTTCTTTCAGCTTTTTGTAATCGCTTTTATCACCTGGCTCTTTCAGCGGAAAATTGAAGAGTCCGCGATTTGGGAAAAACAAAAGAAAGAAGATCGTGCAAAAAATAAAGGCGGGATCTTCAGCAAAGAAAACATGAAAGAGCTGTTTACGAATCGTGCCAACCTGCATGCGATCACGCTGCTTGTCGGTGTGTATACATTTTGGAATATGGTTGCCGGCGTAATGGGTTATTTTATGCCGTATATTTACGAAACGGTAGGAGGGCTTTCGGGAGCCCAGGCTAATCTCCTGCAGGCTTTTCTCTGGGGACTGACCGTATTATCCACCTATTTTGTATTCATTAAACTAGGCGACAGAGTAAACCGTAAGCTTATCTTTGGAGTAAGTGCCGTGATGGGTATTGTAGCCTGGACAGTACTTTCATTCGGTGGCATGGGTACTTTAGAATTGCTCGTTTTCGTTATTCTCTGGGGACTTGCAGCAGGCTTTGGTGCACAGGCATTTTACGGTCTGTGGTCAGCCGAGCTGTTTCATACAAAATACCGTGCAGCGGCCCAGGGACTTCTCTTCTGTACTGCCCGGGTATTTGTCGGCTTGATTTCGCTCGCGATCCCAACGTTGATTACGGTGTTTGGTTTTCAGACAGCCGGGGCGATTATGATCGGATTTTTGGTAGTGCATATGGTGGTGGGATTAACCCTTGCGCCGGAAACACGCAACAAATCGCTTGAGGAAATACAGCTCGAACGATACGGGACAACCGAAGAAGCAGAAATAAAAGAAGACCTGGTTAAATAAGCAAGTGTTACTGAAGGAAGGGGAATTTATTTTTTCCTTCCTTCTATTGTTAAGGGCAGGAATCTCCTGAAATAAAACGGCTGAAGAAAGGACCATGAGTATGAAGCGTTTGGCGTTCATTATGTACGTGTACCCGGAAAAAGTAGAGGAATATATTAAAAAGCACGATCAGCTCTGGCCGGAAATGAAAAAGGCGTTAAAGGAGCACGGGGCAGCCAACTATTCGATTTTCCTTGAAAAAGAAACGAGCAGGCTGTTTGCTTATCTTGAAATAGAGAGTGAAGAACGATGGCAGCAGATGGCATCGACCTCCATCAATCAAAAGTGGTGGGAAGCAATGGCGCCGTTAATGGAAACAAACAAAGATAACAGCCCGATTACCACTCCGCTTGAAGAAGTATTTCATCTCGATTGAAAAATCACGGCCTTCTTTCCGCTGAAAAAAACCTATCAGCGGAGTTTTTTTGTTCAAAATCCTGAAAAACGGGAATAGAAAAGTATAAAGATGATAGCCTTCAAACCCACATATAAGACATGAGGGGGAATGCGGATGAATAGCCGCTTATGTGAACGGAAGATCATAAAGTAAATGGTGCAGAAAACCCTGGTTCAGTCGTGTGATAAAACTCAGCTGTAAAAAGGGGGAGTACCAATGAACCGCCGATTGATTGATGAAGAGTATGAACGTGAAATAGACCGCATGGTGAACGAAGGCGGCTATATTCCTGTGGAAATGGATTTTATAAAAAAACGGGCTAAAGTTAACAGGGAAAAAAATGAAAGCACTCAGGAGAAGCAGAAAAAAGAAACTGATGATTCTAAAGAAAAAGCATAAATATAATAGTGAGAAGAACAGCTGCCGCCGGCAGCTGTTCTTTCAGGCTGTCGAGAAAGTCTCCTTTCTCGACAGTTTTTTTGTAGGCAAGCGCCCCGAAGGGTCGTATACTAAAAA
>NZ_JBQLIA010000028.1:0-31173 GCF_056034345.1 Marinococcus sp. LNSP9103-4
CTATTGCACCCCGTTGGAAGTATTCATGAGGTATATGGAGAATGATATGGTGTCTAACTTAATTTGACGATTTAAATTGGTTAAATGAATTTCAGCCAGCAATTGTTTAAATTTATTTTTTAAAAGGAGGGGTGGGAAGTACTTTTCGCACAAAGGTTGGATTTACTAATAATAAAGGGGTGTAATACATGAAGAAAAAATCACTTTGGTTTTGTGCAAGTTTGGTAGCGCCGGCAGCACTTATTGCAGGATGCGGCGGTGGCGGAGAAAATGGCAGCGGTTCTGGAAATGAAGGGGGCGACGGGGGCGGAGAGTCCGATTATCCTTCGCAAAATATTGAAATTATCGTTCCTTACAGTGCTGGCGGCGGCGGAGATACAGTTGCCCGAATTATAGCAGAGCATTTAGGGGAAGAAATAGATCAACAGATTAATGTAGTTAACCGGGAAGGCGCTGGCGGCGAAGTTGGGATCTCAGAAATGGCAAATAGTGAGGCAGATGGCTATACACTCGGTGTTTTTGGTTATCCAGATAATTTTGTATTGGAAAATACGGTAGATACAGATTTTTCTTTCGATAGTTTCGAATATCTCGGTGCATTTGATGATGTGCCTCACGCTTACTTTGTTGGCCCTGACGCACCATTCGATGATATTGAGGGGATGGTAGAATATGCTGAAGAAAATCCTGGAGAAATCACTGTGGGTGAATCTGGTGCGCTTGGCTTGTTAAAAATACTCGCGTTTGATGATTTAGCCGGAATCGAAACCTCCCCGGTAAATTACGAGGGCGGTGGTGAGCTAGTCAACGCACTGCTCGGTGGACACGTTGATGTGGCTTCTTCTTCCATAACGGCAGCAGATGAAATTGTGGATGCAGGCGGAACGCCGATCGGTTATGCGGCAGAAGAGCGACTGGATATGTTTTCTGAGTACCCGACTTATCAAGAAAACGGTTATGACCTTGAATTAGGAGTTTCCCGTGTGCTCGTAGCTCCGGAAGGTCTTCCGGAAGATGTACAAAATGAATTAACTGAAGCAATTGATAGCTTAGGGGAAAATGAAGAATTCCAGGAAAGTTTTGAAGAGGCGGGTCTTCCATACCGATACTTGGATAATGAAGAAGTTACTAATAATCTTCAAGAATCGAATGACAGACTGCAGCCAATTATTGACGAAAATGAAGAGGATTTTTAAATTATATGTTGAACAATGAGAGGGGCCGAAACAAAGCTGGAAGCTTTTTTTCGGCCCTGCCTTAGGAGGACTTAGACAATGGAAGGATTACAGGTATTTTTAGAGGTGCTTTCTCCTAGCGTATTGCTCATTGTACTAATTGGGGTGCTGATCGGCATTATCGTTGGAGCCATCCCGGGATTGAATGGAGCTATCGGTATTTCATTGCTCCTGCCGCTGACATTCACCCTGGAGCCGCAGTTGGGCATTTTACTGCTGGGTGGTATTTACATGGGAGGAATGTATGGAGGATCAATAACAGCAATTTTGTTAAATGTGCCTGGAGACGTTGTTGCTGCACCAGCAGCAATGGAAGGACACCCTATGACTAAGCAGGGACGAGCAAAAGAAGCATTGTATTATTCGGTTTTCTCGAGCATGTTTGGTGGTTTTGTAGGGGTTATTGTGCTTATCCTATTTACTCCGCCGCTGGCAAATTTTGCGTTGAAATTCGGTCCCGCGGAAATGTTTTTTGTGTCCCTTAGCGGGCTAGTTATTATCGGGGCTCTGACTGGAAGTAACATTTATAAATCCTTTTTTGCAGCGCTGTTTGGATTATTTATTGGTCTCATTGGTGTAGATATGGCTACAGGATCTGAAAGATTTACAATGGATAGTGCCTCCCTGCGTTCAGGAATATCGGTAGTACCTGTCGTATTGGGATTATTTTGTTTAGCTGAAATGTTTCATAATATCGGAAAAAAATCAAATGAAGTTATAGAATATAAAGACCAGTCTATCAAGCGTTTCACGGTGTTTAAAAGCATTTTTAAAGAAAAGTTTTTAGTTACTAAATCAAGTCTTATCGGTACAGGAATCGGGTTACTCCCAGGAGTTGGGACAACGTTAGCTGTTTTTATGGCCTACGGGGAAGCAAAACGTGTATCAAAACAGCCCAAACTATTTGAAAACGGAAATCCGGAAGGGATTATTGCAGGAGAGTCAGCGAACAACGCGACTGTCGGGAGTGCAATGGTTCCACTGTTGGCCCTGGGCGTTCCAGGCAGCCCGACTACTGCCATTATTGCCGGTGCTTTAATCATTCATGGAATTATTTTAGGTCCGGACTTATTTGTCACCCGCCCGGACGTAGCATACACTTTTCTTTACGGTATGCTGCTAACCGTTGTGGCAATGGCGATCATTGGCTCCATCGGCGTGAAATATTTTTCATACATTTTAAAAGTTAATATGAAATTTATTGTTCCTACTGTGCTCGTTTTCTCGCTTTTTGGAGCGTACAGTTTTCGTAACAGCCTTTTTGATGTTTTGATTGCGCTGGTACTTGGAGTAATAGGAGCGGTATTTAAAAAGATTGATGTTCCATTAGCGCCAATAATTATAGGTTTAGTATTAGGGCCTCTTATTGAAACTAATTTAATCCGTTCGATGACTATCGCGGAATCACGGCAGATTTCCCTGCTGCAATACTTATTAACAAATCCACTGGCTATATTTCTCCTGGTTATGGTCTTTGTGCTGCTTATAGTAGCGATTCGTATGAGAAAAAGATCAATGTAATTAAACCCCAAATAGAACCAATAACTTATGCCCCCGGGACTGTAGTTATTGGTTTTTATTTTTTCATTCAAGAATCTCTCTTATTTTGGTACATACAGATATCCGCACAAAATCCCTCAGTTTTTGATATAATACCTTTTGTTTGGAGATAGGCTTATATTTAGATAAGATACAACACGAAGGATACTATTGAAGAGGTGAATAGAATGAAGTTTTCGATGACTGACGGAGGATTTCAAACAAGAACAGACTACGGAGAGCTGTCTGTGTCCGGGGAAGAAGAGTATGGCTTCCGCCCTTTTCAGCTGATGACTTCTTCGATTGCTGTTTGCAGCGGCGGAGTGCTGCGCAAAATAATGAATAAAAGACACCAGACAGTGCATGATATTCAAATTGAGGCAGAGGTGGAACGGGATGAAAAGCAGGCAAATAAAATAACTGCTGTTCATCTGCATTTTATCGTAAAAGCAGAAAACGTAACAGAAGCTCAGATGCAAAAAAACGTGGAATGGACGAAGAAAAACTGTTCGATGGTCCAGTCAGTAAAAGACAGCATTGCGGTTACAGAAACATTCGAACTTCTTTCCGACTAACAGTGCAAGAGGTCTTGGAAAAGAATTGGAGAGAAAAGTATGGCAAATGCCGGACGTAACCAGCTAGACTTCACGGAAGGCAGTATCATGAAGAAAATGGTGATATTCGCCTTTCCGATTTTTATTGGAAACCTGCTTCAAAGCTCTTATCAAATCGTGGACAGCCTGTGGGTCGGTAACTTAATCGGCGCGAGCGCCCTGGGTGCGGTTTCACTGGCTGCGACGATTTTATTTTCTGTGCTTTCCTTTATTATAGGAATTAACAGTGCAACATTAACAGTGCTTTCCCAGAGGGTGGGAGCGGATGATGATGAGGGTCTGAAGCGTTCTCTGAATGCTTTTGTATCCGTTTTAGGGACGCTTGCAATTATTCTCGGAACGATAGGTTTTTTTGCAGCTCCAACCGTTTTGACGTGGATGGGGACACCGCCGGACATCCTGGAAAGTGCAGTCATATACTTACGCATTAACTTTATCGGCATTGTCTTTTTATTTGGCTATAATTTTATAGGTACTGTTCTGCGAGCTGTCGGCGACAGTAAAACCCCGCTTCGCTTTATAATGATGGCTGTCGGGCTGAATATCTTTCTCGATCCGCTGTTTATTTCAGGCTTTGATATGGGCATTCAGGGAGCGGCAATTGCGACGGTTATTTCCCAGGGAAGCGCGTTTGTATTCGGGGTCGTCTATATGATTCTTGTGAAGGGACTTCCATTCGCAGTGCCAAGCATCCCCGAAAAAGCAGAATTTCAGCGTATTATGAAACTGGGTCTGCCGGCAGGACTGTCGATGATGGCTATTTCTGGCGGGCAGCTGGCGATTATGACAGTGGTAACGTCATTTGGCTCTGTGGTTCTCTCGGGATACGGGGCAGCCCAGCGGCTAGACAGCCTGATTATGCTTCCGGCAACTACGCTCGGTTCTGCTATTACAAGTATGGCCGGACAGAATATCGGAGCGAACCGCTGGGACCGTATCAGCTCAATTGCGAAAAATGCGTTAATTTTAATTTTAATCGTTTCAATCACGATGAGCACCGCTGTCTTTTTACTGGCTGAATTTTTGATGGGGCTGTTTGTAAATGACGAAGCCACCATTCAATACGGTAAAACGTATCTGCAGATTGTTGCTTTCTTTTATCCGTTTTTAGGGATAAATTTCGTGCTGAACGGTATTGTGCGCAGTTCCGGGGCAATGATCCAGGTACTTGCCCTGAATATTATTTCTTTCTGGGTGCTTCGTTTTCCGCTTGCCTGGTTCTTTTCCGAAAGAATAGGGGAAAACGGAATTGCGCTCGGCATAGGCCTCAGCTTCGTGATCAGCGCTGTAATTGCGGTCAGCTATTATATTTTTGGCGGCTGGAACCGTATTGATATATTCAAAGAAGAAAAGAAAAAAGGAGGAGCGTCATGAGCACCCCAGTACACGACAAGAATCAGCAGCTTCAGTATATAAAACAGCGTCTGCATCTGCTTTCGACAATGGTGGATAACATTGATCCTGAAGAAGGCTCCGAATCGGAAATGAAGAGACTCGAAGAAATGGTGGAGCAGCTGCGGGTTAAATGCCGTCAGTTTCAGCCGGATTGGAAGGATGAATAATGCCTGATGTTTACTTTATCCGGCACGGGGAATCAGAAGGAAACTATGCCCAGGTGCTGCAGGGGTCGATGGATTATCCATTAACCCCGCATGGACAGACGCAGGCAGAAGCGCTTGGCAGTTACTTTCGCAGTATTCAGTTTGACGCTGTAATTGCAAGTGATTTAATGAGGGCTTCTGCGACCGCGGAGGCAATGGCACAATTTCAGCCGGTGGGCGTATCCACCGACGAGCGGCTTCGCGAAGTACATCTAGGTGTGCTTGAAGGAAAGGCGAGAGACGTGATTCAAAACGAATTCCCGGATCTTATCGGAAGGGATCTTTTAACTGCCGAAGTGGAAGGGGCAGAAACAAAAAACGATCTGACCGAGCGGTGTGCGTGGCTGTATTATAAGCTGACCGAGGAATGGAAGGACAAGGATCAGATTGCTGTCGTTTCGCACGGAGGATTTATTACGATCTTCTTTATGTATTTACTGGCCAAAGACAACTGGGTATCGCTCCAGCGTTCCATGCGTATCGACAATACAGGAGTATCCCGGATTCACTTTCGAAAAGAACGTGCTTCTATTCAATACATCAACCGAATTACACATTTGGAGTAGCATAAAAAAGCAGGAGCCGGAGCTCCTGCTTTTAAACGTTTAGCCGTTGTATTCAATCGGACCGTTTGGACCGAGCGGAATGCCAGTGAGCATCCATACGACAAGCAGCAGGGACCAGAACAGGAGGAATGCGACGGAATACGGAAGCATAACTGCTATCAGGGACCCGATGCGCATGTTTTTGTCATACTGCTGGGCAAACGCGATAATAATCGCAAAATAAGTCATCAGCGGCGTAATAATGTTGGTGGATGAATCTGCCACACGATATGCCATCTGCGTCAGTTCCGGCGAATAGCCAAGCTGCATCATAATCGGAACGAATACAGGCGCGAGTATGGCCATTTGGCAGAGGCACTTCCGATAAACAGGTTGATGAAACCGACAATTAATACGAATACTAAAATTAAAGGAATGCCGGTAAGATTAATTGACTGTAAAAAATCCGCGCCGTACACAGCCATAAATGTTCCAAGATTGGTTTCTTCAAAATAAGCAACAAACTGGCCGGCTGTGAATGCGAGCAGAATGAACATGCCCATGCTCGCCATCGTATCAGAAAGCTGATTGGCGACATCCGTATCGTTTCTAATACTTTTTGTCACAATACCGTATACAAGCCCGGGAATGAAAAAGGCTATAATAATGACGACAACGAGGGAGTCCATAAACGGTGACTGAACGACGGCCCCTCCTTCACCGCGAAGCGGAGCATTAGATGGAACAATGAGCAGAGCAAGCAGAATAATGGTCAGAAGCGCTGAACCCATCGACCAGAAGATTCCTTTCTTTTCCGTTCCCGTTAATGAAGTGAGGCTCTCCCGGTAGTCGCCCTTGTATTCTCCGAGCCGCGGTTCGACGACGAACTGACTCACAAGTGTACCGATGACAGCCAGGAAAAATGTGGAGACGAAAATGAAGTAGTAATTCATCGCCAAATTCATCTGTTCGGCGTAGGCCGGATCGATGGTGGACGCCGCCTGGATCGTCAACTCACCGAGCAGGACATCTGTACCGGAAAGCAGGAGGTTGGCACTGAAGCCTGCCGAAACCCCGGCGAAGGCAGCAGCAAGGCCTGCGAGCGGGTGCCTCCCGAGTGCGGCAAACAGAATAGCACCTAGAGGCGGAAGAACTACGTAGCCGGCGTCGGAGGCGACACTTGACATAATACCGGCAAAAACAAGACCAAAGGTAATTAAAGATTTTGGGATAGACAGGATAAAACCGCGAAGCAGTACGCTGATAAGTCCGGTGCGCTCCGCAATGCCGATACCGATCATGGTAGCAAGCACCACTCCGAGCGGGGCAAAGTTAATAAAGTTGTCCACCATACTGGTGAATATGTATTCGATTCCGCTCGATGAAAGCAGATTGGTTACCTGAACCGTTTCTCCTTCTTCTCCCGGAGATTCTACCTGCAGGCCGGCAGCAGAAAGAACGGCAGACAATACCAATACAAGCGCGGCGAGAATGGCGAACAGAGTAACCGGATGGGGAAGCTTATTCCCAACTCGTTCAATCCAATTCAGTGACCGCTGCAGCACGGTTGATTTTTGTGCAGAAGAGCTCATAATTTACCTCCTAATTCGTTTAGAAATGACGAAAGTATCACAGGCACACAAAGATTATTGTAATGAACGAAAACAAAGGAAGAAAGCCATTTCATCGAGAATAGGAAAATAGAACTGAAAAAATAATTAACAATTTATTGAAAATTAATACTTTTATCCTAAAAATAGAAAATATGGCAGAATTTTAAGCGTCCCGGAGAGCAGGTCGCGTGAATAGGGGTAAACGTGATAAAATAACAAAGCTTCATGAAAGGACGTAATTACTGTGCAGCAGATAATAAAGCAGATCCCATCCGTATACGATGTTCAGCTGATGCTGAAACGGATGGCACTCGATCCGCTGTATAATGTAGATATCGATAAAAGAAAGGTGAAGCTGCCTCTGCCGGGTGAGAGGCAGCTTGATACAGTAACTGTTGCGTTTGTTGAACATCAACCGGAGACTTATGTATATGTAGAGGCCCCGGAGAAGAGAGAACAGGAAGCTCTGGATAAAATAGAACGTATTTTTCGTTTTCATCAGCCACTTGCTCAGGCAGCCGGGCATTTTCAGCAGACGGAATTAGAGCCGCTGTTTCATCGGTTTTACGGTGCGCCGCTCACCTGTGACTTTGACTTATACGGCTGTCTTATAAAAACAATTATTCATCAGCAGTTGAACATGGCCTTTGCCTATACTCTTTCAACAAGATTCGTTCAGACATACGGCACTTATAAAGATGGTGTATGGTTTTACCCTGCCCCTGCGACTGTGGCAGCTATTCATCCTGATGAACTTCGAAAGCTGCAGTTCAGCCGCCGGAAAGCGGAATACGTAGTGGATATTTCAAAAAGCATTGCGCAAGGTACGCTTGATATTGGTGCTCTTCAGAAAAAGCCTGATGAGGAGGTTATACGGGAGCTTACGAAGCACCGGGGAATAGGGCCCTGGACGGCAGAATGCTTTTTACTGTTTGGACTCGGAAGAGAAAACCTGATGCCCGCTGCTGATATTGGCGTTCAAAATGGATTAAAGAAGCTACTGGGACTTGAAGCGAAACCATCTAAGGCGGAAATAACAGAATGGTCCAGCCGGTGGAGCCCGTACAACAGCTATGCAAGTATTTATTTATGGCTTCATGTGGAAATACCAGATAAAGGAGAAGATACACGTGCCGAAAAATGAAAAATTTGAACAGCGCCAGCCGCTGCAGGAGGGTCAGGAATTTCCACTGACCATTAAACGAATAGGTATTAACGGTGAAGGAATTGGATATTTTAAACGCCAGGCTGTTTTCGTGGAGGGGGCGCTCCCGGGGGAAGTGATTGTCGGCCAGGTCGAGGAAGTAAAACGGAACCGCGCGATCGCAAGCATTAAGTATATCCGCGAAGCTTCGCCGAGCCGGCAGAAAGCTCCCTGCCCGGTGTATAAAATCTGTGGCGGCTGCCAGCTGCAGCATGCCGAATACGACGAACAGCTGTGGATGAAGCAGGATCTGGTGCTGCAGTCATTTGAACGCTATGCTCCCGTCGTGCCGGAAATTCGTGAAACGATCGGGATGGAAAATCCATGGCGGTATAGGAATAAAAGCCAGTGGCAGACAGGCGAGGGAAAGAAAGGGCGAGTGGAAGCGGGTCTGTATTCGAGTGATTCCAATCAGCTGGTGGACCTCACCAATGTCGGCTGTATGGTGGAAAAGTCGATTCTAAATAAAATTACAAAAGCAATTACCGTATTTATGAAGGATGAAGAGGTGCCGGTACACACGAGTAAACAAAAAGGGGTTAAAACCATCGTTGTGCGGGCAAATGAACAAAAAAGCGAGGTTCAGGTCACGCTTGTGACGTCTTCGGTGGATCTGGAGGAGCAGGAAGAGCTGGTGGATTTCCTGCGTTCTTCGTTTGCTGAAATAAAGTCAATTCATCATCATGTGCAGAATGAAAGCAGCCCGACTGTTTTTGGCGGGACGACCAAGCGGCTGTGGGGTAAAGATACAATTAAGTACAACATGCAGGACTTTTCCTTTCATTTATCCCCGGAAGCATTTTTTCAGCTGAACTCGGAGCAGGCTTCCACGCTTTATGACGAAGCGAAGCAAGCGGCAAAGCTCACAGGCCGTGAAAAAGTGGTCGATGCCTACTGCGGCAGCGGCACAATTGGCCTTTGGATGTCCTCGGATGCTAAGGAAGTACGCGGCATGGATATGATTAAAGCAAGCATTCAGGACGCTAACAAAAATGCTAAACAGGCAGGAGCTTCCCATGCCAGGTTCTACCATGGCAAAGCCGAAGAAATGATGCTTCAGTGGCAGCGGGAAAACTGGAGCCCTGATGTAGTAGTGGCGGATCCGCCGCGTACAGGCTGCGGAGAGGCACTGCTGGACACGATTGGAAAGGTGAAGCCTAAACGTTTTGTGTACGTATCCTGTAATCCATCCACCCTGGCCAAGGACGCCGCGTACCTGAAAAAAGCAGGGTACCATCCAGAATATGCCCAGCCGGTGGATATGTTCCCGCAGACATCCCAGGTGGAAGCTGTAGTTCCTTTTGTATACAAACCGGAGAAAAAAGGCAAAAAATAAATATGCGTGGTGAACTGCAATGTGTTTATACTGGCTCGGTATCAGCCTGATTGTCTCCATTATTCTTACCATCCTGGCAAATCTGCTGCTCTACCTTTTTTTATAAACCTTGGAAGGAGAGCGCATAACTATGTTTGAAAAGCAGCTTTGGCAGCATACTGCCGATTCATTAAATGAATTTGCCGACTTTATCAGTGAAGCACTTGGAGGCCCGGTTACCATTGAGGATTCGACGCACCGTCTGCTCGCCTACAGCGGTCACCCCCAGGTCACTGACGGAGCACGTACGGCGACTATCATGGGGAGGCGCGTGCCGGAAGAGGTGATTCACCGTTTATGGAATGAAGGAGTGATACCAAGCCTTCATCAGCAGAGTGAGCCGGTCTCCATTTCCGCTATTGATGAAATAGGACTCGGAACCAGGATGGCCGTAGCCGTCAAGGAAAAGCAGACAATAATAGGCTATATATGGGTGGTGGAGGGCGAAACGCCTCTTTCAGAAGAGGCAAAGCAGGATCTTCACTCGGCAGCTGTTGTGTGTGGTGAGCGTTTCCAGCGGCAGTTTCACCCAAGAAATCCGGCACAGCAGGACCATCAGGAATATTTTTGGCGTCTGTTGACCGGGGATGAAACGGATGAGCAGGCCATAGAGCGCCAAATGCTTCGTTTTTTTCCGGGGCGGCCACAGCAGTATTCCATTGTAATCATGGAGTTTTCAGAGCAGCTTGAGCACAATGCCTGGGAGCGGCTCACCTATCTGCTGACGATTTCGCAGCGGGTGAAGGTGATGCTCAAAACATATGATCAGCACCGGGCTATTCTCATGCTGTACGGACTTGAAAGCAGAAATATAGAAGCAACAATCTCAGCATTTTTACGTCAGATGCATGAGTTATGGTACGAACGTTACGATGATACTTTAACGGCTATTGCTGCGTCTGAAATCTGTCATCAGTATATGGAAGTGGCGGGCGGTTACAGGCAGGCATTGACCATGCTTGATTTAAAAAAACAGGTTCGCCAGCTTCCCTTCCATTATTACTTTCTGCATGAAGCAGGCTATTACCGCTTTTTCCCAGTTCTTTTACAGAGGCGGGAGGAAGAAACATTTACACATCCTTCCCTGAAAAGTTTATCCGATTATGATGCAGAAAATGAAACGGAGCTTTTGAGCACGCTTTACATCTATCTGAGCGAAGACTGCAACGTTAACGCTGCCGCTAAGATACTTCATGTGCATCCCAATACGCTGACCTACCGTTTAAAAAGGATGCAGGCAATTGCAGGTGTGACTCTTTCCAGTGCCCATGAAAAATGGACGCTGCTGCTGGAATTGGAATTGCTGAAAGAAAAACACACAAACCTATTGTGAAAAATCACAAATGGATAATGGGAATATTATTTTAATCCGCCAATGCTTATAGCCCGGAAACACGCTATACTAATAGAAAAGGTATTAGAGGAGGCGATGCATCGTGATTATAGGGGTTCCCAAAGAGATTAAAAACAATGAAAATCGAGTAGCGATTACGCCGGCGGGGGTTGTGCATTTAACACAAGCGGGCCATTATATATATGTTGAAAACCATGCCGGAGAAGGCAGCGGATTTTCGAATGAAGAATATGAATCAGCTGGGGCAAAAATTATTCCGGAGGCCGCAGACGTATGGAAGCAGGCAGAGATGATACTGAAAGTCAAAGAACCTCTGGCTTCGGAATATCAATTTTTCCGGGAAAACTTGATTTTGTTTACCTATCTGCACCTTGCTGCTGAACCTGAACTGGTGAAAGCATTAACCGAAAACGGAGTCACTGCAGTAGCTTATGAGACAGTCGAGGAAAACCATACACTTCCGCTCTTAACACCAATGAGTGAAGTAGCAGGAAGGATGGCAGCCCAGGTTGGAGCTCAGTTTCTGGAAAGCGTACACGGGGGCAAGGGCGTCCTGCTTTCGGGAGTGCCCGGAGTGAAAAAGGCCAACGTAACGGTAATCGGCGGAGGGGTTGTGGGCACGAATGCTGCACGCATCGCCCATGGTCTCGGGGCCAACGTAACAATTATCGATCTAAACCCGGCGAGACTCCGCCAGATTGATGAAGACTTTGGCGGCCAGATTCAGACGCTTAGCAGCAATCCCCTGAACCTGGCGGAAGAAGTAAAGCGGTCGGACCTGGTGATCGGGGCGGTCCTGATTCCCGGAGCCAAAGCACCGAAGCTCGTGACAGAAGAAATGGTGAAAAGTATGGAGCGGGGCTCTGTGCTGATCGACGTGGCGATCGACCAGGGAGGCATTATTGAAACTGCCGACCAGGTAACGACGCACGATCAGCCGACATATGAAAAACACGGTGTGGTGCACTACGCTGTGGCAAATATGCCGGGCGCGGTTCCAAGAACGTCTACAATTGCTTTAACTAACGTAACCATTCCCTATGCGCTTCAGATTGCAAACCAGGGCGTGGCCAAAGCTCTTACCAATAACCCGACCCTTGGCAAAGGATTAAATACAGCTCAGGGAAAAGTAACGTATCAGGCAGTGGCAGAGGATTTAAATTATCCTTACGCATCATTAGACGAAATACTGCCGATGTTGTAAAATGTGGAACGGGGCGCCGGAGCGGGTGCCCCGTTTTCTTGTGGGAAAATAACTACAGCGGGCAACTGCTGTTCAAAGGAAGGGAGGGGCGGCAATGATTTCCTGTGCCGGTATTGATGCAGAAGGAAACACAATAAACAATATTACATTGGATGAATTTAAAAAATACGAATGGAAATGGTACTGGATTGATTATTCCACTCCCACCGCTGAGGAAACAAACACGCTGGACTCAGTGTTTCATTTTCATCCACTGGCCATTGAGGACTGCTACATGGAGCGTCAGCGTCCAAAGCATGATTCCTATGATGGCTACAGCTTTTTCGTCCTTCATGCACTTGATAAGGAAACGCTTGGGGCTGAGGAAATCTGTATGTTTCTTGGACCCAATTTTGTCGTTACATATCATGAAGCTCCGTCTTCGGCGGTTAATCATTCCTGGAAAAAGCTGCAGGCTGAAAGAGCCGCGCTGAATCCGGGTGATATCAGCTATCACATTATTGATAAAATGACGGATGAATACTTTCCGGTCCTGGATCAAATCGAAGACCGGCTGAATGAGATCGAGGAAAGCAACGCAGAGCTGACCTATGGTAAGCTGATAGAAGAAGTATTTGACTTACGGTCCGATCTGCTCAGGCTCCGTCGAACCATTGTTCCTATGAGAGACCTGGTGTACCGGGTGTTATTTGTGGAGCGTCTGCACTTGATTACCCAGCAGCGGGAATATTACCGGGATATTTATGACCATCTTCTAAAGGTCACCGAAATGATCGAATCCAACCGGGCAATGACCTCAGACATGAGAGACAACTTTCAGACGATGGCATCAAACAGAATGAATGCGATTATGATGACGCTCACGATTGTATCAACAATCTTTATTCCGCTGACATTTATTGCAGGGCTTTATGGTATGAACTTCGTGTATATGCCGGAGCTTGAATATAGATACGGATATTTCATAGCGCTTGGGGTTATGCTCTTAATAGCAGTAGTGCTGCTGGGCTTGTTTAAACGAAATGGATGGTTTAAGATTTTTAAATAGAAGAGTAGAAAGGGGGCGTTCGGATTGTCCTACCGGTTATATAAAGCACAGTTTAAGCATCCAATGCACGAAGAAGATTTGATCGTTTACTACGATAAAGATCAATCAACCTTTTGTTTTGCGACAAAAGATATTGAAGAACAATCCCCGGAGATATGTAAATTCCAATATCCTGCAGATTCTCTGCACGATGTGAAGCTTTTCATTGAAAAGCTGGGTGTTGACGCCCAGACGCTGACGTTTCGTCATTATCTTCTGCATTAATAAGCAAATCCCCTGATGCCAAAAGCATCAGGGGATTTTTTGATATTAGTCAAGATCTGCTGGATATACGCCGTTTTCATCATGAACTTCACGGCCGCTCAGCGGTGGGTTGAATACACAAACCATGCGCATATCTTTACTGCCTCCGCGAAGCATGTGCTCGTCGTTTTTATCGAGCGCATACAATACACCAGGCTCGAGCTGATATACTTTATTGTCGCTTAATGTTTCAATTTCTCCATCTCCTTCAATGCAGTAGACGGTTTCGAGATGGTTTTGGTACCAGATGTGAGTTTCAGTACCGGCACGGATAATTGTATCATTTACCGAGTAGCCCATATTATCATCTTTCATAATGAAACGGCGGCTGACCCAGTTACCGTCATCCACTTCACGTTCAGTACCGAGCAAATCTTCGAGCTTAATTACTTTCATTGTCTATTCCTCCATCTTGTCAGTTAAGGTTTTATATCATAAAAAGGCCGACCGTCGGGGTGCCGATCGATCGGCTTCTTTTTATCCAATTAATCAGGTTAGTTGGCGACAAGGTTGCTTTCTGCGGTAACTTCCTCAATTGCCTTCTGAAGAATCGACAGCCCGCGTTCAAGTCCTTTGTCGTCGATGGTAATTGGCGGGAATAGTTTAAATACTTCATCGTCTGCACCGGCTGTTTCCATGATCAGGCCGTGTTCAAAGCACCTGCCGGCGATGTTATCGGACAGATCTTCGATAGGACTCATAATTCCCTGCATGAAGCCGCGTCCTTTGCGGACACCTTTCATTTCAGGGTGCTTTTTGATCATGTCATCCAGAAACGAAGCAATACGCTCGGATTTTTCCTGGACGTTCTTTTCCAAACGGTCATCCTTCCAGTAATTCAACGCTTCAGTACCTGTTACAAAAGCAAAGTTGTTTCCGCGGAAGGTACCGTTGTGCTCGCCGGGAGCGAATTTGTCATACTCCGGCGCGACTAAAGTGATGGCAAGCGGTGAGCCGTTGCCGCCAATCGACTTGGAAAGGCATATAAAGTCAGGCTTAATACCGGCTGGTTCAAAGCTGAAGAAGGTACCGGTACGACCGACGCCTGCCTGGACATCGTCAAGGATAAGCTTAATGTCGCGCTCCCGGCAGATTTTTTCAATCGACTGAAGCCATTCGCTGCTTGCAGCATTTAAGCCGCCTTCGCCCTGAACGGTCTCTACGATAAACGCTGCCGGCTTATCGAGGCCGCTGCCTCCGTTATCAAGGAAGTTCTCGATATATTCAACGGAATTATCGCTTTCTTTTAAGAATTTATCATACGGCAGGATTGACGTATTGGATAAAGGCATGCCGGCCCCGCCACGTTTGAATTTGTTGCCTGTAACGCTCAAAGCGCCAATAGTCATACCGTGGAAGCCGTTGGTAAAGCTGACAACATTTGTGCGCCCAGTCACTTTACGGGCGAGCTTCAGTGCGCTTTCTACACTGTTTGCGCCAGTTGGCCCGGGGAACATGATTTTATAATCCATGTTACGCGGCTTCAGAATAATATTCTGGAAAGCATCGATAAATTCGCCCTTTGCTTTAGTCGCCATATCAAGGGAGTGAGTAACGCCGTCTTCCTGAATATAGGCAAGCAGTTTTTCTTTCATATTGTCATCATTGTGTCCATAGTTCAGTGCTCCTGCGCCGGAAAAGAAGTCAACATATTCTTTTCCATCCAAATCCCAGAGCTTGTACCCTTTTGCCTGGTGGAACACAGTAGGAAATCCTCTGACATAGCTGCGCACTTCCGATTCGTATTCGTTAAAAACGCTAAGATCATTTTTCATCATAAAAGTAAGTATCCTCCTTGGGAATGTTATCGAAAAATTCAGTTTTTACATAACACATGACATGCGCTTTGCATGTCATGTTCACTACTTATTTTGTAAATGGTCCTACTCGAAATGTCAACTCTTCTTCATGTTCATCATCCGGAAAAAGGTCTTCCGTAAAGCATTCAGAAACTGTCACTTCAGTCTCCCGTTTCTTGGCAAGCTTTTTAAACAGCGCCTGCGAAGCTTCATTGGAAGGGGTGATAGTAGCTTCTAAATACAGCACTTCTTCACATACATCCCGTTCCAGAAGAGCATCCAGCAAACGTGAAGCAAGACCTTTTCCCCGTTGGGAAGTATCCACGCCCACCTGCCAGACGAATACGGTATCCTGTTTTTCAGGTGGAATAAAGGCCGTTACGAAGCCCACTAATTCATCGTTTTCTTTAGCGACAACACATGTTTCGGCAAAAAATTCACACATCATGATATATTTATATGAAGAATTTAAATCCAATGTGGAGTTTTTGACAAGTTCCCACATGTCTGCCCCGTCTTCCACGGTTGGTTTGTCAAAAACGATTGAATCGACGGAACCGTTCGTTCCAGTCATTTTCGTTTCCATTTTCTTACCACCTTTTAAAAGTAATAGAGGGCTACCTGTACTATACCTCTTTATAGAAAAAACAAACGTAATATTGTGTTGTTTTAAAATGTAATAAGATCTGCCACACTCATAAATCAAATCTTAACGCTAATTATGAAAATTTTCAAACTTGCCTATCGGGCATTTATGAGTATTATTACTACTTATAGAGTGTTATGTAACCTGAACAGCGAAAACGATAAGTAATACTTGCGCAGAAGGACAATTCCTCCGCCTTTGATAAGAAAAGCCGTCCGAAAAGCCCCGGACGGCGTGTAGTTACTCTTTTAAAATATTGATCAGCGCAGGCTGCAGGCTTGGGAAATGAAAGTGGAAGCCATGATTCATGGATTTTTGGGGGATGACCTTTTGGCCTCCAAGAATCATTACACTCATTTCGCCGAGCATCTTCTCGATAATAAATGACGGCACAGAAAGCCAGTGCGGACGTCCGGTTACTTTAGCTATCTCGCGTCCCAGAGTTTCCATCTGCGCAGGTTCAGGCGCGGTAATGTTCAGTGCACCTTTAATTTCTTTGGTGGTGGCTGCAAAAAGAAGCATTTCGACAGCGTCTCTTAAATGAATCCAGGAAAACCACTGTATTCCGCTTCCAAAAGTACCGCCGCCAAACATTTTGTATACAGAGACGAGTGGCGGGATAAACTCCTGCAGCACGAGGCCGAATCTTGCGTGTACGACACGTATGCCGAGTTCTTCTGCTTTTGCAGCTTCGTTTTCCCAGCGAAGAGCGACTTCCTGTAAAAAGTTTGTTTCTCCTTTAGGGGATTCCTCAGTAAATTCTTCTTCATCGGAAATTCCGTAATAAGCCACGGCTGAAGCGCTGATGAGAACTTCAGGTTTATGGCTGCTCGCCTTAAAAATACGGATAACTTCTCTTGTAGAATCGATACGGCTGTTTAAAATATCTTCTTTGTTTTGTTCCGTCCAGCGCTGGGCAAGCGATGCGCCGGCGAGGTTTATGAAAGCATCTACCGGCGGCAATTCATATTCGGGTTTGCTGCCGGGATTCATCCATTCAACAAAGGTGATGCTTTCGCTATTTTTTTTATTTTTACTGTTTCTTGTTAAAATATAAATATGGTGGCCCATCTGTTCGAGGTAGCCTGTGAGGGCGGAGCCTACATATCCGCTTCCTCCTGCAATAGCAATATTCAATGTGTATTTCTCCTTTCACTACTTAAGGTGATGTAAAAACGTCACTTTTGAAGCTATTCAACTTTACCCAAAAGCAGATTGTCATAATCATTTTCCACTATGCAAAAGGAGAGGGCCTTTGTGAAAATTACAAAAATTGAAGTGCAGAAAAATAACCCCGAGCGATACAGCATTTTTACCGATCAGACAGGCCGGGAAGTATTCACGACCGGTGTGGATGAAGCCGTTTTGGTGCAGTGGGATCTCAAAAAGGGAAAAGAACTGACGGAAAAAGAACTTGAGCTTCTGATTGAGGACGATCATGAACGTAAGGCCTGGAACCGGGTGCTGCATTACTTATCGAGTGTGATGCGGACAGAAAAAGAAGTATATGATCATTTAATAGAAAAAGAGTTCACAGAGGCTTCTGCATCGAAGGCGGTCGACAAAGCGAAGGAATATAAATTCTTAAATGACCGGGAATTTGCCAAAGCGTTCGTGCGCACAAAAATTAATACGACCGATAAAGGGCCGAAGGTCATTAGAATGGACCTGGAGAAAAAGGGCGTGGCGGAGACTTACGTTTCCGAGGCGATGAAGACGCTGACTGATGAACTGGCTCTCGACCGGGCTGTGACCGCAGCGGAGAAAAAAGGGCGTCAGAAAAAAGGCGAATCGGGCGGTGCGGTGAAACAGCGTTTGTTGCAAATGCTGCTCCGAAAAGGATATGATCATGAAACAGCTTCAGCCGCTGTAAAAGAAGCGGATTTTGCTCCTTCAGAGGAAGATGAGTGGAATTCGGTGCTCGTGCAGGGAGAAAAAATTTACCGAAAATGGGAAGGCAGGCTTGAAGGCCGCCAGCTTGAACAGAAAATTAAAGAATACCTGTACCGGAAACAATTCCCAATGGAGCATATTCAGCGGTTTTTAGATGAAAAGAGAGAGGAGTCCGAACATGGGGATGGAAAAAAGATACAGCCAGATGAGCAGGTATGAGCTTGAACAGGAAATAGCAAGCTTAAACGAAAAATCCAAAAAAGCGGAACAGATGGGACGAGGAAATGAATTTGCGGTTTATGAGCGTAAAATCGCAATGGCGAAAACGTATATGCTTGACCCAGCGGACTATCAGCCGGGGAAAACCTACCGGATCGCTCAGGAAGGATCCACTTTTGAAATAGAATTTATTAATGGCGTGTTCGCCTGGGGCTACCGAAATAATTCAAGCCAGATCGAAGCACTGCCGTTCTCCCTGTTGGTCGAAAAATAAAGAATGGAGGCACGAGCGGAATGGAAAACCAGAAAAATTATTTATTGGAACTTCTTCTTTCAGTCAACAATCAGTTAACAGATGAAAAAGCCCGGGAATGGGTGGACTTTTTATGGGAAGACTTTGAATCCACTCAGGCGAAGGCGGGCCGTTCGTACAAAGGTGA
Source organism: Marinococcus sp. LNSP9103-4 (assembly GCF_056034345.1). Taxonomy (NCBI): domain Bacteria; kingdom Bacillati; phylum Bacillota; class Bacilli; order Caryophanales; family Bacillaceae; genus Marinococcus; species Marinococcus sp. LNSP9103-4. The sequence continues at coordinate 18,633 of NZ_JBQLIA010000028.1, forward strand.
AGAAGTAACCGGGCAGATTGTGGAGAAATGGGTCCGGCAGTATGGACCGCACCTGCACCGCTATGAAGCGACAAACGAAAAGTTTTTTGGTATTAATTAGATATAAGTAAAGAGTACGGAGAGCGGCTCCGTACTCTTTATTATTGAGTATAATAGGAAAAATCCCGGCCTTTGTCGAGTTTTTTGTAAAGGGTGTCATCACTGAAAATCCAGCCGGTATAGGAAGTCATAATCTCCAGCTCCTCGTTCAGTTGAACGACCGCGACAAACGGATAGTATCCTTTACTGCGGTAGCGCAGGTCAATGAATTTCACTTCATATCCCTCGTCTGTGCTTCGGACGATCCAGCGGTACGTAGGGGAGAAGGATAGAAAAGAAGCAAGGTTCCGGTCGTCTCTGGCCGCATTGATAACAGGGTCGTCGGGAATTGGCTCGAATGGGTACGTTTCAAAGTAGCGGAGGCGTCCATTCCGGTAATTGGTAACGAATAACTTGTGCGGCGTACGGATAACTAGGTGCCATCGGTACCAGTTGTAAGTCGGCGAAATAAACAGATGTGTGGCATCCGGGTGCAGGCGGCGGGCTCTTTGCAAAACAATGTTTCGGGCCTGGAACCGCCATAAATAGTAAAAAAGCAAAAAGATATATAAGACAATCATTGAGGCTGCTATCGGTACATCGAACCACCACAGAATAAATACAAAGAGGTGGGAGAAAAAGATTACCGAATCAAAAATATTAATCACGCCGAGCGCTATCCATCGTTTCGTAAACGGGGACAGCGCCTGGGTGCCGTAAGCATTAAAAATATCCACAAAAACGTGAAGAGCGACAGCGATAAAGGACCAGAGCCATAAATGTGAAAAAGCAACGTCCGAAAACATATATATAATAGCTGCCAACAGCACCGGCCAGATTAAAACGGCGGGTATGGAGTGTGTCGGGCCGCGGTGGTAGCGGATATAGACGGCGTTATTTTTCAGCTTTAATACGGTATCAAAATCAGGGGCCTGTGACCCTATAATTGTTGCGATCAGGATTGTACCCATTGCTCCGCCTTCAGATGAAATAGAAGGATCAATGGTGGCAAGACCGCCCAGGCCGATCCCCATCACAGTGTGAGTTGCTGTATCCATTGGCACCACCTTTAATTTATGGCATGCTGAAACAAAAAAAGCCTGTGGCATCATACAAGCACAGACCGTACCAGCGTAGTTTCATGATACCCTAAACAGTTTATTTCAAAAAGGAGAATTGTATGAATCCGCAGAAATACGTCGTTTTTATGGAATACCGGATTTTAGAAGATAAAAGAACTGAATTTTTAAAAGCGATGAAAGAAATTTCTTCAGCTATGCTCAACGAGCACGTGAATAATTATGAATGGTTTGAGTCTGTAGATCAGGGAGCATTATTTGTAGAAATGTTTGCAGTTAATACATCCGAACAGTACCAAGCTCTGAAAACAAAACGAACAGATACAGATGAAGAAATATATGGCCGCCTTGATAAATTCGTCCCCGGAGGAATAAAAAAAGTCCACTGCTGGTGTTTTGAGAAAAAAGGACCTTACGATAACCAACATAAAGAGAAAGAGTGAATTGCTATGCATCCACTATTGGAGAATTTTTCGCCGGAACAGTTTCAGCAGGATCTAGTCGACTGGTACCGGCATCAAAAAAGAGACCTGCCCTGGCGAAGGAGCGCAGATCCTTATCACATATGGATTTCAGAAATTATGCTTCAACAGACAAAAGTCGATACAGTTATTCCATATTACTACCGTTTTTTAGAAGCTTTTCCCACTATTGAAGCTCTGGCAGAAGCTGAAGAAGATCAGGTGATGAAGAAGTGGGAAGGCCTCGGTTATTATTCGCGGGCGAGGAACCTGCACCAGGCGGTCAAGGAAGTAGCTGAAGAATACGGTGGAGAGGTTCCGAGTGGAAAAAAAGAGTTTCGGTCGTTAAAGGGCGTCGGTCCCTATACAGCAGGAGCAGTACTCAGTATTGCTTTTGATAAACCGGAGCCGGCAGTGGATGGGAACGTAATGCGCGTGTTTTCGAGGCTGCTGTGTTTGTATGAAGACATCGGCAAGCAGTCCACAAAAAGTACTTTTGAAGCAGTGCTTGGCGAAATTCTGCCGCTTACCTCGCCATCAGATTTTAATCAGGCAGTGATGGAGCTTGGTGCTCTTATTTGTACGCCCACCTCGCCGGGATGTCTGCTGTGCCCAGTGCAGGAACACTGTAAAGCAAGAGCAGCAGGGGTGCAGGAAGAACTGCCGGTAAAAGAAAAGAAAAAGGCCCCGAGAAAGCAGGAAATGGCAGCAGCGATTATTTGGAACGATGAAGGGGAATTATTAATTCATCAGCGTCCGGATAAAGGTCTTCTGGCAAGACTGTGGGAATTTCCGAACACAGCAGTGGAAAATGAAGCGGAGCGTGCCAAAGAAATAGGTGCTTACCTTGAGGCAGATGCATTCATAACCCCCGAAATTGAGCGTCCTGTACAGCGTGTGGAACAAACATTTTCACATTTGATCTGGAATGTGCACGTATATGAGGGGCAGGCGGAAAAAAGTGCTCTGCCGGAGGATTGGAAGTGGGTTTCGCTGAAGGACGTATCGAACTACGCGTTACCCGTGGCCCACCAAAAAATATATAATACGCTGGTTGAAAGGATGGAGTTAAAATGAGCAAAGCTTTTGAGGGGAAAAAAGTATTGATTACAGGCGGTTCCAAAGGAATAGGAAAAGGCATTGCCCGGGCATTTTACAGCCAGGGAGCCGACGTTGGTATCCTGGCTCGTTCTGAAGAATATCTAAAAGCTGCCAAAGAAGAGATCGGAGACATTGAGACCTACGTCTGCGATGTCACTGTAGATAAAGAGAGGCAAAAAACCTTTCAACGGTTTATCGAAGCGTTTGGCGGTATTGACGTACTTGTAAACAATGCCGGCGGAAGCAGCGGTGGAAAAATTGCGGATACTTCTATGGAAGAGTTTACACAGGCGATGGAAACAAATTACTTCCAGGCTGTACACTTTAGTAAAATGGCATATGAGCAGATGAAGGAACGCGGCGGAGCAGTTATTAATATCACATCGATCTTTGGAAAGGAAGCTGGCGGAAAAGCTACGTATAACAACGCCAAAGCGGCGCTGATCAGCTTCACAAAAGCAGCAGGTAACGAGTGGATACAGGACGGGGTGCGGGTTAATTCAATTGCTCCGGGGTCCATTCTGCATCCTACCGGTAATTGGCAAAAGCGGATAGAGGAAAATCCAGAAGCGATGGAGCGGTTTGTGGAACAGAATATCCCCGCCGGAAGATTCGGTAATGTGGAGGAAGTGGCAGACGCAGCGTTGTTTCTCGCTTCGAAGGAGGCACGATGGCTTGTTGGCACAACGCTTACTGCTGACGGCGGCCAGTCCCGGATGAATATATAAAACCGGAGGCCGCAGCCTCCGGTTTTATGTTTATTCAGAAACAGTAAGCACGAGGTTGCCGGAGTAACGCTTGTTTTCCAAATCTTTGTGAGCCTGGGCAGCTTCATTCATAGAGTAGGTACGGGCTACGTGCGGGGAAAAGACTCCTTTTTCATAAGCCCGTTGTACTCCGGAAGCTGCTTCCTGCAGCGCTGGAACAGGAGCTGTGAAAAGCAGAATGCCGAGGATGGAAGCATATTTTTTGTTTAAAAGCTGCCACGGAAAAGACGGCATAGTATTCACCGGGGAGCCGACCGCAACGATTCGTCCTCCGGGAGAGAGAATCTGCAAATCTGTATCAGCATTTTCGCTGAAAGACATATCAAGAATAACATCAGCGCCGGGCTGTCCTGTACCTGAAGCAAAATCCTCCTTCCAGCTTTCATCATTTAGGTTCAAAACGACATCAGCACCGGCGCGGCGTGCGGCTTCTTGTTTTTCAGTGCTGCTTGCTGTAGTGATGACAAAGGCATTATGATGCTTGGCCAGCTGAATAGCGGCATGACCGACCGCCCCGGCCCCGCCGTAAATAAGCACGGTCTCTTCAGGCTGAAGCGCCGCCCGGAAAAATAAGGCCATATGAGCAGTAAGGGCGGGAATTCCAAGAGAAGCTCCTTCGGTATAGCTCATGGCTTTTGGAAGGGGAAAAATGTTTGAAGCCGGGGCGGCTGCCCACTCGGCGGCGGCACCTGGAATGTTTGTGCCCCATACCCTGTCCCCCGGCTGGAAATTTCCTGCACTGCTGCCGACTTTTTCGACGATTCCGGCAGCATCAAAATGAGGAATAGCCGGGAAAGAGGAAACGGGGCGTTTGCCGGAGCGAAAATACGTATCAACGGGATTGAGGCCTACCGCTTTCACCTGTATGAGAACTTCATCCGGCTGAATATCGGGTTTATCCACTTCTTCCATGGTGAGTACATCCGGCGTTCCCTGTTCATGGTAAACGACTGCTTTCAAAAAAATCGTCTCCTTTCGTTTGCACATAATAGTTTTTTGCCTGCCCTTTTATCCTAACAGTTTTTCAGATCGACAGAAGAAATGTATAATGGAAAGTGATAGAAAAAAGAAGGCAGCAAAAATTGCAGAAGAAGGGAGGCGGGACACATTGGCCGAGCGTAACGAAATCGCCGCAAGCTTCCCGGAAACAGGTAAGCCTATCCAGGTGCAGAGTTATAAGCATAACGGATCGCTCCACCGTGTATGGGAAGAGACATTAATACTGAAAGGCACAAGCAGAGAAGTTATTGGCGGGAACGATCGTATTCTGGTTCACGAATCGGACGGGAGAGTCTGGAGAACGAGAGAGCCTGCTATTTGTTATTTTCATGCCGAAAAATGGTTCAACGTTATCGGCATGATCCGGTCGGACGGAGTGCATTATTATTGTAATCTTGGCACCCCGTTTGTCTATGATAGTGAAGCTCTTAAATATATCGATTATGATCTGGATATTAAAGTTTTTCCGGACATGACCTACAATTTACTGGACGAGGACGAGTATGCCCAGCATAAAAAAGAAATGAATTACCCTGCGCAGATAGATGAAAAGATGGAGACGAGTATTCGGGAACTGCAGAATTGGATCTGCCAGAGAAAAGGCCCATTTAACTCTCAATTTATCGAACAGTGGTATGAGCGTTTTTTGTTTTTTCGATAAGAGGTGAAAAAGATGGGCAGTATTAAACGCTACATGCAGTTTGTGCGGCCGTACAATAAAATAATTGCGGTGACAGTGATTATTGGCATTTTTAAATTCGGTCTGCCGCTTTTAACGCCGCTCATACTTGCTTATATTATAGACCATGTGCTGTTGGCCGATGGCATGGCAACAGCTGAGAAAGCACGAGTGCTCGCCTGGCTGGCAGGCGGAGCGGTTGTGCTTTTTATTATCGTTCGTCCGCCGATTGAATACTACCGGCAGTACTTTGCCCAGTGGACGGGAAATAAAATTTTGTATGATATCCGTGATCAATTATTCAGCCACATCCAGAAACTGAGCCTGCGTTTTTATTCCAACCGCAAGGCAGGCGAAATCATTTCTCGGGTGATCAACGATGTTGAGCTGACCAAGGACTTCGTCATTACCGGCCTGATGAACATATGGCTTGATCTTGCGACTATTATTATTGCGCTGATTATTATGTTTACGATGGACGTGGAATTAACGCTGGTGGCGATGTTGTTTTTACCCATTTATGCCTTTTTCATCAAATATTTTTATTCAAGGCTGCGGGATTTAACAAAAGCAAGGTCGCAGGCTCTTGCAAACGTGCAGGGCCATCTGCATGAACGGGTGCAGGGAATGAGCGTCATCCGGAGCTTTGCGCTCGAAAATCATGAACAGGGACAGTTCGATACGAGAAACAGACAGTTCCTGGATCGGGCAGTGGACCACACGCGTTGGAATGCTAAAACATTTGCTGCCGTTAATACCGTGACAGATGTAGCGCCGCTGGTAGTTATCCTGGCAGCCGGCCTGGCTGTATTATACGGAAATTTATCCGTCGGGGAGATGGTGGCGTTCACCTCTTACATGGAGAGGCTTTACAGTCCGCTGCGGCGTCTGGTGAATTCATCTACCACCCTCGTGCAGTCGATTGCTTCAATGGACCGGGTGTTTGAATTTATTGATGAAAAATACGATATTACCGATAAAGAAACAGCGGTGCCGGTGAAGCACGTTAAAGGCGACATTAGGTTTGACCACGTATGGTTTAAATACGAAGAGGATACTAACGATGTATTAAAAGATGTTGATCTGCATGTGAGACCGGGGGAAACTATCGCACTGGTCGGCATGAGCGGCGGCGGTAAGAGTACGATCGTCAGTCTCCTTCCGCGGTTTTATGATGTAAGCGGCGGTGCTCTGCTTCTCGACGGAAAAGACGTGCGGGACTATGAAGTGCGCACACTCCGGGATCATATCGGCATGGTGCTGCAGGACAATATTTTATTCAGCGAATCGGTGAAAGAAAATATCCGGATGGGGAAACCGGAAGCTACGGATGAGGAAGTCATACAGGCAGCTCTTATGGCTAATGCAGAGGTTTTTATTAACGAACTGCCGCTCGCCTATGATACCCCGGTCGGAGAACGGGGCGTGAAGCTTTCCGGCGGACAGAAGCAGCGGATTGCTATTGCCCGTGTGTTTTTGAAAAACCCATCAATACTTGTATTTGATGAAGCCACTTCAGCGCTGGATCTGGAAAGTGAGCATTATATCCAGGAAGCGATGGAGCGGCTTGCACGTGACAGAACGACTTTTATTGTAGCGCACAGGCTTTCAACGATCACCCATGCGGACCGGATTGTCGTAATCGAAGACGGACGTGTAGTGGAATCAGGCAGCCACGAGCAGTTAATGATGGCAGAAGGCTCTTACCAGAGGCTGTTTGACGTTCAGCATGTGTAATTGAAAAGCAGGGAGGGCAACCATGGAAGAAGTCAAAAATTATTTCAAACATCATCGAAGCAGCCACTTAAACCAGCTGCAAGAATTTTTATCGATACCAAGTATTAGCGCAGACCCTAACCACAAACCCAATATGGGAACTGCGGCCTCCTGGGTAGAGAGAAGTATGCAGGCAGCCGGTTTGGAAAACACGGCTGTAATGGAAACAGGCGGTCACCCGGTCGTGTACGGAGAATGGATGCACGCCCCGGGGAAGCCTACAGTCCTATTTTATGGCCATTATGACGTGCAGCCGGCCGATCCGGTTGAGCTGTGGGAGACACCGCCGTTTGATCCGGAGATACGGGACGAAAAAATCTATGCCCGTGGAGCCACGGATGATAAAGGCCAGGTGTTTATGCATCTTAAAACGATTGAAGCCTTCATGCAGACCAAAGGAGAGCTTCCGGTGAATGTAAAGTTCTGTATTGAAGGAGAAGAAGAGGTTGGCAGTCCCAATCTGGATGAGTTTGTAGAAAAGCACCGTGAACTGCTGCAGGGAGATGTACTGCTGGTTTCCGATACGCCGATGCTTGAAAAAGGCCGTCCCACAGTCTGCTATGGACTGCGGGGTCTGGCTGGTATTCAAATTGATGTGAGGGGGCCGAAAGGAGACCTGCACTCCGGTCTTTACGGAGGCGGAGTCGCAAATCCGCTTCATGCACTGGCCGACATACTTGCATCTATGCATGACGACAGAGGCCGTATTACCGTTGATGGTTTTTACGACCGGGTTCTTTCGCTTACGGAGCAGGAACGCCGGGCGTATGCGGAGCTTTCGTACGACGAAGAAAATACAAGGAAAGAATTGAACGTACCGGAGCTGTTCGGCGAAGAAGGGTTTTCATTTCTGGAGAGAACGTGGGCCCGGCCGACGCTTGAAATTAACGGTATGCATGGAGGCTTCCAGGGGGAAGGCATCAAAACGGTGCTGCCCTCTGCTGCTTCAGCTAAGATTACGTGCCGGCTCGTGCCTGACCAGGACCCGGATGAGATTGTTGAAAAGCTGAAAGCTCATGTTCAGCAAAAGACCCCGGAAGGCGTAGAGGTGGAGGTGACTCCGTTTGATAAAGGCCGGCCATTTGTTACCCCGTTTGACCACCCGGCCATCCAGGCAGCCGGTAGGGCGCTTGAAACAGCGTACGGTACAACAGCAGCATATACGCGAATGGGAGGATCTGTGCCTGTCATTGAAACGTTCTCCCAAACGTTAAACGTGCCGGTAGCGTTGATGGGGTTCGGCCTTCCAACCGAAAATTTCCATGCACCGAATGAACATTTTCATTTGGAAAACTACGACAAAGGTCTTGAGGCTTTAGCAGAATACCTGATGGAGATCAGTGAAAACTTATAAATAAAAAAGGAGGGCGCCCGTGCTGGGAGTCCTCCTTTTAGTTTTCAATAGCGAAGAAATCTTCACTGCTATGATAGCGGAAATAGGTCTCGACAAGCCGGTCGAGATGTTCAAGCTGCTCATTATACTCGACGATATGTGCGACAATAGGAAGAAGGTGAAGCCATTCCGAGCGGTCGATATTTTGCTGCTCATACATTTCCATGAGCTGATCTGTCAAAGACGCTCTGCCCTCATCGACCTCTTCGGCCATCTCCTCGGTAAGATGAGTGGTCACCTTGCCTACATAACGCTGAAGAATTCTGTCATGATAATCCATAAGATGATCAAGCTGATTGCGTATGGCTTCCTGCATGTCTGAAGGCGTGTGCTGCATATCGTTTTCAAATTTATCAAGAGTGCGCAGGATGGTCACGATTTTATTCATCGAAGCGATCATCTGTTTAAAAAGAACAACACGCCGGTCCCTGGTGAGCCGGGCTTTTTTTGTATACACGCGTTCCTCTTTAAACAAAAGGTACAGGTTTTCGATGGAAACGGTCTGGTCTTTAAGAGAGGAAAGGTCTTTCCGCAGCGTCTGACGGTTAGTTTCGTGCCTTCCAAGCAGCCGGATCCACTGAATAGTATCCTGGGTTACGTCCCGGATCTGCTGATACAGCTTAGTTTCATGCTTTGGCGGCAGAAACAGCATGTTGACCAAAAAAGATGCAAGAATCCCGAGCATGATTAAAGCAAACCGCTCTGAGGCAAATAAAATAAAATTGCCGTCTCCGGGCCTTCCCATGATAATGATGACTGTCACAACAGCAATCGGAATGGTGGAGGCATCCAGCTTCAAGCCTAAAATGCCTGCAATAATAATCATCACCGTGACGCCGATAATTACCGGCTCGTGTCCGAAGGCAAGTACCATAACAATAGCTGTGCCAGCTCCGATAATATTAGCCTGAAGCTGGTCGAGCATTGTCTGGAATGTGCGGGATATGGACGGTTGAATAGCGAAAGTAGCGGCGATAGCTGCGAAAAAAGGAGGATTCAATCCAATCCAAGATGCTGCGTATATAGCGAGAACGATCGCAAGACCGGTCTTGAAAATTCTGGCTCCCAGCTTCATAACGGATTGTATTCCTTTCTGTATTGAACTTAGTGAATGTAGCTGCTTAAGGCTGCGAAGGCCTGGTCCGAAGCTTCCAGCGTTTTTTCTATGTCGCCTATACTGTGTTCAGTGGTGAGAAACCAGGCTTCGTATTTTGAAGGAGCGAGGTGCACGCCCCGGTCGAGCATTTCTTTAAAAAAGATGCTGAACCTCTCTGAGTTCGAACGCTCGGCCCCTTTATAGTCTTTTACTGTTTCGTCTGTGAAATAAATGGTAAACATTCCTTTTAACCGATTGATCGTAACGGGAATGCTGTATTTTTCAGCCTGATCGAGGAGACCTTTTTCAAGGCGTTCACCCAGATGATCTAACGTGTCGTACACTCCGTCTTTTTCCAATACTTCAAGACAGGCAATGCCGGCACGCATAGAAGCAGGGTTTCCGGACATTGTTCCTGCCTGATAGGCTGGACCAAGGGGAGCGACCTGCTCCATGACATCAACCCGGCCGCCGTAGGCACCGATCGGCAGACCGCCTCCTATAATTTTCCCCATGGCGGTCATATCCGGTTCCACCTGGAGCATGTTTTGGGCAGCACCGTAGGTGAAACGAAAAGCAGTAATGACTTCATCAAAGATAAGAAGAGAGTCCGATTCGTGTGTGAGTTTTTTGATCTCTTCAAGATAACCGGGCTCCGGCTCGACAAGACCGAAATTTCCCACGATAGGCTCGATAAGGACCGCCGCCGTCTCGTCTCCCCAGCGTTTAATGGCTTCGCGGAAGCTTTCAATGTCGTTAAATGGAACGGTGATGACTTCTGCGGCAATATTGGGAGTCACGCCCGCAGAGTCCGGGGACCCGAGCGTTGAAGGGCCGGATCCGGCTGCGACAAGCACAAGGTCGGAGTGGCCGTGATAGCAGCCTTCGAATTTAATAATCTTATGTTTACCGGTATAGGCTCTGGCTACACGGATAGTGGTCATTACAGCTTCGGTGCCGGAATTGACGAACCTTACTTTCTCAAGAGAAGGAACGGTTTCCTTCAGCTTTTTAGCAAAAATATTTTCCCATTTAGTGGGAGTGCCGAGCAGCGTGCCTGTACGGGCAGCTTCATTGATAGCTTCAGCGATGTGCGGATGGCCGTGCCCGGTAATAATAGGACCGTAAGCTCCGAGGTAATCAATGTAGCGGTTGTTATCCTCATCAAACAAATAGGCGCCGCGTCCCTCTTTCATAAAGACGGGAGTGCCGCCCCCGACACCTTTGAAAGAGCGGGAGGGGCTGTTCACTCCCCCTACAATTAAGTCGCAGGCTTCGTTATAGAGTTCGACTGATTTTTCATAGGACATATTTTCCTTACTCTCCTTACTATCAACTATTTCTTATCTATTGTATCATGGAGAAGAAAAGCAAAAACCATGATATCATAAGATAAAAACAAGTGCTGAGGTGATCGACATGAGTACAGAAGAAAGCAGTGTAAATCCAAAAGATCTGGAAGGGAAACAGGCTCCTGATTTTGAACTTCCCGCTACTACTGGAGAAAATATTCGTTTAAGTGATTACCAGGGACAAAACGTGATTTTGTATTTTTACCCGAAGGATAACACGCCTGGATGTACAACTGAAGCCTGCGATTTCAGGGATGCTCTCCCGGAATTGAATGATAAAAACGTTAAAGTACTTGGGGTCAGCCCTGATTCAATGAAAAAACACGAAAATTTCACCGCCAAGCATGAACTTTCCTTCCCGCTCCTGTCTGATGAAGAACAGGAAGCAGCCAACGCCTTTGGAGTGTGGAAATGGAAGAAAAACTTCGGTAAAGAATACCTTGGAATTGTGCGTTCCACCTTTTTTATTGATACAGAAGGAATCGTGCAGAAAGTATGGGACGAAGTGAAGGTAAAGGACCATATCGCGGAAGTATCCCGGTATGTTGATGAATTCTTGTCATCTTCTAAAAAATAGCAGGCGGGTGAAAAGATGAAACTGCTTCTTTGTATTATCGATAATTTTTATACTGATCAGGTAGAGATGGAAATGAAAGATAAAGGCTACCGTATGACAGAGATTGCGAGCAGCGGCGGTTTTTTGAAAAAAGGAAATACGACGTTTATGTTTGGCGTGAATGAAGAAGAAGTGCCGAAGCTGAAAACAGATTTAAAGGATATATGCCTGGCTTACGAAAAACACAGAGGAAAACGGCCCGAACATTCAAACAGGTTTACTTCTTTTCTTTTAGACGTATCGATGCTTCCTTTTTTTCAATCAGCCCAAGCAGATGAGAATCGCTGACCCCCTTTCATTGACAAGGATCAGGGGGTTCCGATAGAATAGATTATAAGAATTACAAATAAAGAATCGTTTTACAGGAAGAGAGGTGCATGACGATGGCGAGCGCTAGCCTACAGGAAGCAGTAAGTGTCTTGAAAAGCACGAACGTTCGGATGACACCGCAGCGTCATGCTATTTTAGAGTTTCTGCACTCTTCAATGAGCCATCCTACTGCTGACGATATCTATAAATCTCTTGAAGAACGTTTTCCGAACATGAGTGTAGCCACAGTCTACAATAATCTTCGGGTTTTTAAAGATGCTGGTATAGTGAAAGAATTAACCTACGGGGACTCCTCAAGCAGATTCGACTGCGTGACTTCAGATCATTACCATGTAATATGTAATGATTGCGGGAAAATTGTAGACTTTCATTATCCGGGCCTGGATGAAGTAGAAACGTTAGCTGAACATGTAACGGGCTTTGAAATTGAAGATCACCGGCTGGAGATTTACGGAACATGCCCGGAATGTACAAAGATGAGCAAACAGTAAGCTGTTTTAAAAGCCTTCATCTTTTTAATGGATGAAGGCTTTTGTATGCTTCTTGAACACAGGAAGTTCTCTTAAAAACTAATTTAAAATTATTTTGCAAAAGTGGTTGACGGTCTTATAGGCCGATGTTATATTACTAATTGTCGCCAAAACGGCTGACAGAAAAGAGAATAACGAATTAAAACTTCTTCAAAAAGTTGTTGACATTCATTATTCAAAAATGATAAATTATAAAAGTCGCTGTTTAGCGGCAGATCGTTCTTTGAAAAGGAAAGACAAGCCAGAGCCCCAATCAAAAGCAACACATTTTTAGGGCATTTCGG
>NZ_JBQLIA010000029.1:0-29663 GCF_056034345.1 Marinococcus sp. LNSP9103-4
ACACCGCGCAGGCGATGCTTGTTTATGCGGTGATGAACCTCAAAAAACTCGCCACCTGGCGGTGGCGACAGACGTGCGCCGGCCGTGGGAGGCTTCTTTCTCCCTCAATGGCACAAACAAAGGCCTCCGAAATTCATTTTCGGAGGCCTTTGTCTACAATCTGAGCACTCCTAAATATGAAGGAGTGCTTTTTGCATAGTAAAAACTTTTTATATCACAGTATATACAGGGTGTCACTTTAGACGTTATTTTGCACCGTAAAATATGTGAATGGATTTATTACGCAAAATATCGACTAAAAATAGCGCGAAATTGCATTTAAAGGTACAGCCAGGTCCACTTGCTAAAAGTCTTGTTAGACCTGCCGCAAGAAAATAACTTAAAACCACGTTAAGAATAAGCGTTCTCTTATGAGTTTTATTCAAAAAAACAACTCCTTTTACAACCTATTCTTAATTTAATATATATTACCTTTTATTCAGTTTATTTATTACAGCAAGTGCCGATATTCCGGTTAAGATATTCCCATTGAAGGAGACGACTGTTTGGCTTTTGGCGGTTGATGTTGATTCTGGTTCTGTTGAAGCCCATGTTTCCGTTCCTCGTTCCAGTCTTTGGTGTTGGTGGGCCGATGATCGACAATCGCATTGGGATTGATATAGTCTTTTAATTTTTCGTGAAAATGTTCTCCGGCCGCATCGTTATCCACGGCCGAAATCACCTGCTTTACGTTGTGGCCGTCTGCTTTTAAGTCCTGTAATCCCCGTTTGACGGCCTGTATTTTCAAGCCACTCATGCTTTGCAATCGGGTATTCTGAACGTCTCCCTTTTTTTCCGACCAATAGGAAAGGGCATCTATCGGGCTTTCAAACAGCGCGATTTTATCAATATTTTTGCCAACATTGATCGCAAAACCGCCGTCCTCTGCCGAGTTTTTCACCACGCCTTTAAAATGCTTCCCGTTCTCCATCGGCCTTGTTCCCTGTCGATCAGCGCCGATCGTTTCCCCGTCCCGGTCCTTCCATTTCATCACGCAGTTATCTTTCCGGTCCTGCACGATCAAATCCTTGTTCAAGCACCAATCGACCACTCGTTCATCAATCTTTCGATCATTGACCAAGTAATCCCGGACATTGGAGGTATCGGCCACCTCGTAATGCGAAGGGTAGGAAAACGGCTCTTTCTCCACCTGTTGCACTGGCTGGCGGTCAAGCGCATATTCATGCTCGTTGATGCGCCGGACGGCATCGGGAAAGGAGAGATCGTGATAGGCCATCGCAAAATGAATCGCCCCGTACCCGCCTTCCTGTCGGCTGTTCCAGAAGTATTTTTCGCCCTGAATCACCAAGCTGTCATGCTCTTTAAGGTTGTAGTACGGAGGATTCCCGTTGCCTTGCTGTTCGACCTCGATGCCGTTCGCATCCAAGTAATCCATGATCGCCACGCTTTTGGCCTGTTCGATTTCTTCACTGTTTACCCGGCGGTTTGCCATGCGTTCTCCCTCCTTCCTACATGCTCATGCCGTTCTGTCGAACGGTTTTCCGGGTGGTGGTTTCTTCCACGGTTTCCTCTTTGGTGACGCTTTTCGTTCCTTCTTTCTCAAACGGCCACGTGGGTTCTTTCTCCGTGGTGGTTTCGCCTTTGAGCCGTTGTTCCAGTCGGTTCACGGTATCCACGGTCAGCACGTTCTGATCGACGGCCTGTTCTTTTAAAGATTCATAGGCTTGTTGGCTTTCCAGTCGATCAAGCACCATATGATGATCGAGGGTTTCCTGTCCTTCTTCTTTTTGTACATGATCTTGATACGTGGTATACGCCGATGCCAACTGGACGCTTTGATTGACTGCTGCCCGGTCCTGTTGGCGTTCTTGAACGTCCGTGGTAGTGGTTTGATGAATCGCTTCGGCTTTCTCCCCAGAGACATACCCGTGGTTATCTGCAAACGCCTGTACCTCCTCTCGTTGGCTTTCATAGAGTTCGGAATTATCCATACTGGTGTGTCCGGCTTTTTGTTCTTGAATCTTGACCGCCAAATCCTCAAAGGTCTGTTCAAAGGCTTCCGGCGTGTAAATCTTTTGCAGGTACGATTGATCGTTCAAATGCTCCCGGTGGACGGTGTACCCTTGTTTATTGAGTTCGGTATTCAAGTCGTGATATTCGCCGTTCCCCAAATCGAAACGTCCTGCCGTCACTACCTCTTGCCCGTGAGAAGCATCGACCGGGGTCATCATTTGAACTTTCGTTTTGTCGTACCCGATCTCTCCCATGCCGTCCATGTTGGCTTGAGCTAAGGCTTTATCCATATCGGGCAGAGACATCATATGCTTATCTATCCGGGCTTCCGACCATTCCACATAGGCTTTCGGTTCTTCGATGGACGGGTCTAAGATTTTCACGTTGTTATCTCCGGGAAGGGCCGGGTTTTTCAACGCATTAAAGGCTTCGACTTCCTGTTCTACGGTATCGTTTCGCACGTCTCCATGTTCGAGCAGATTATTGCCGTACCGATCTTCAAACGTGGACCGGAAGGTGGTTTCATCCATATCTCCGATCGTTTGAACGTTCCCATTGGTCACCACTTGATAGTCCTGGAATCGCTCTTGCAGTTCGTTGGTGCTTGCTTCTTGATACGTATGGTCGATCTGCAAATCATCTTCCAGATGCGTAATCATGTCATACGATGTATCTTTGACGCCTTGAAGCAATGCCACTTTGTCGGTTGTCGTATCATGCTGTTGGTTGTAGGTATGCAGATAATCAAGACTGTAATCACTCGTATCCAGTCCAAAATGCGTACTCACGGTATAGGCCGTCATTTCGGCTTGAAATTCCTTCTCCGAGTGCGGCAGGTCCTTCCCTTCCTTCTCCCGGCCATGCAGTTGAGCGTGAGCCACTTCATGCACTAAGGTTTTTACGTTTTGTAGTTCATCGTTCCGGGGGTTGAGTTGAATCGCTCGGTGAAAGGATGATGCCCCTCCGGGGCTGGCCTGCGTGTATTCGATGTATTGGCCTTTGGACGCCCCGAGTTCTTCCATCGGTTCGGAAAGCACTTCGACGTTCATGTTGTTTGCATACCGTTCCATCGAATCATAAAAGGCTTGATAGTTTTCGACCGAGCCTTCCAGCCATTTGTTTGGATAAATCTTCGGCAAATCGGCGGCCGTGGCGTTCGTTTGGGAAATATCGAACACGGCGGCCGTTTTATAATGCCGATGTTCCTGTACGTTGATTTCGCCCCGGTCGATCTTCGCTTTTTCCTCTTTCGTGGCCTTGTTCAGTCCCACCTGTTTGGTTTCACCGTTCTCTGTTCGTTCAAAGGTTTTGAACGGGGCCGGAACAAGAATCTTGCTTCCCTTTTCGCCTTTCTGAACGGAAAAGCCTTGTTCTTTCCAGAACTGAAAACCACCTACGGCGTTCGCTCCCGGAAACTGTTTTTGAATCAGTGTGGAGTTGCCGACCGAGTAATCATAGAACTTGCTCATGAAGTTCAAGTATTCTTTCATGTTGTCCGAGGACTGAAAATATCGATCCACTTGATCGTTTCGATCTTCGGTTAATTGTTCCACTTCCTGCCGCTTGGTTTCGGCTGATTTTTTCTTATAGGCCATGCGGTTGCCCTCCTTTGTTATTGCACGTATCCATCTTCATCCACGCCCACATCGAGATCTTTTAGAGCCGGATTATTGGCTTCGCCTTCCATCAGATCGCTATCCATCACCAGTCGTTTTTCGTCCAGATCAACCAACACATATTCCATATCTGTTTCCACCATCATCTGTTGCAGAAGGTCCATATCGTTGGCGTTTAACGGAATCACGATTTCTTCTTTTCCCATCGAAACGACCACATCGGTGTCTCCTATTTCTTTAATAAATCCAAACTCTAATCGGTTCATGTTTGTCCTCCTTGGGATTGATTTTGTTTCTTCTCATGTTCGGCTTTGCGTTGTTGCAAGTTAGCAATCCGTTCCGTCACTTCTTCTTGGGCCGTGGTATATGGTTTCGAGGTAAATTCACTGGTTGGCATAATGTCCGGGATATTATTGCTTACCATTAAGCCGTTCAACAGTTCCAGAATCACCTGCGAATTACGGTCCGTGTTGTTTACGCCCAGCTGTAACCGTTTGAAGTGTTTATGAAATTCCTGTTCAACTTTTCGGTTCATTTCCGACATCAACATGGACGTCACATGGTCACCTTTTTCTAAATCCATATGTTCCTTTTCATGCTCTAACAAGAGTTGGTCAATGACTTTGGCCTGTGAGGTTTCGTTTCGTTCTTCTTTTATTCGTTTGACATAAGCATCGGCTTCTTCGGATAAACGAACACGATTAATAACGCCACTCATAATGATTGCCCCTTTTGGTTGTTTTGAATATTTCGTTGCATCTGTTCATAAGCGTTCTGGTTCTGATAGCTGTTCAGTTCGGCATGGACCACTCGATTCAACCCGTACTGTATCTGGTTCAAAGCCCGGTTCTTCTGAAAGGTTACTCGCTTCTGGTTGGTGTTATAGGAACGTTGATTTTGTTCGATGCGTTTTTCCTTGTAATCATACGATTTTATTTCCTGTAAGAACGTGTTTCCCATCCGTTTATACAGATCATCTTTTTTGTTTTGCTTGTAATCTTTGTACCGGGATTCGTTGCCTTCCCCGTACACTTTTTTCAGCATCTTTTCTTCTTTATTGAGTTTTTGATCGAGCTGTTTCATTTCTTTGGGGAAGTTTTTTTGCAAGTATTTTTCCGTCAGTTTATCCAAGTCGGGTTTAACGTGATTGATATTTTGATACCCGTATTGCCAGTACCGTTTGTTTTCGGGCAGTTGCTTTTTGATCGCCAGAAAGTCTTTTTTCATGCCCCGGTCCATGCCTTTCATGGTTGGCTGTTCTTTCTTCTTATTCACGATTTTGTTTCGCATCAGATCATTAATGTCTTTGTGTTCAAACGAACGGTCTTGTATTTTATTCACGAACGTGGACCGCATCCCTTCCAACGATTTTAGTTTACGACTTCCCCGTTGATCGTCACTTGGTTCCGTATCCACGGAAGCCAGATGAATATGAATGTGTTCGGTGTTATGATGAACGGCCCCGGTCCACACCATCGTATCTTTAAAGTTATTTTTTTCGTGCATATCCGATACAGCTTCGCGCGTTATTTCTTTCAATTTCTTTTCATCTACGTGGTTCGTTTTCGGGTCATAGATGCCATTCTCTTGTAACCATTCATTATCAAAAGAAATGACGTCTTTGTACAAGATACTTCCTTTTTCCTGTCCTCGTTTGAACTGTTCTTGCACCTGTTCTTTTTCTTCGTTGGAAAGATCATCTTTGTATGGATTGAATAAGGAGGTGGCTTTCTGGTTATCATCCATATAGTGATTGTACGCAGCAAAATCCTGTTCGTTTTTGGCTTCTTCTCTATCCATATAATTGACGTAGTTCGAAAACCGTTTATCTCCCATTGTTTTTTTCGGCATCGAAAATTCGGAGGTCACAACAACGGCCGTTTTGCTTCCGAGTTCCATGTGTTACCCTTCCTCTCGTACAACATCCGTTTCGTCACTCATGCTTTCCAGCCATTCGTTTTGTCGTTGCATCTGTTCACTAAAATGGTTCAAGGCTTCGGTGTTTTTTTCTATTAATGTTTTGTACGCCTTATCGGTTTCATTCAGTTCTTTTTGCATCACATAGTTTTCGATCAATTCTTTTAAATAATGTTGCCGAGATAGTCCTCGTTGTTTGGCACGTTCGTCTATCGTTTTTACGACTGTTGGGCTTAATTCACGCAGTAGAATGTTCATCATTTTTGCTCCTTCCCTGTAACAAAATAACCCCAGTTCATGACAACCCCAGTGCAAAATCTAAAATCCAGAAAGAGCATAAGGGAAAAATGATATCACTTCGTGATATACCCGGCAGTGCCGGGTTTTTGTAGTGATATCGTAAAAATGGCCGTTGTTCACAGGTTTGTGAACAGATTGTTCACGGATGTGTGAACAAAATCGGGGGTTGTTCACGGATTTGTGAACAACAAAACCCCTTACTTTTACAGGGTCCCGGTCAAAAAATGACCGAAATCCTGTTTGTTATTGAAGCGAAATGCTTTCCTCTTTCTTGCGTTCGTTGTAACTGTCGATGCGTTCCTGTTCCATCTTTATTTGTTCATTTAACGCATCTATATCGCCCTGGAGCTGTTTCTTTTCCGTCTCTAGCGAGTTCAAATAACCGTCCGTTTCGGTCTGTTCTTCGTCCGTTTGATACTCTTTTTCCTGTTCCACTTGGTGCGCTTCTTCTTCGAGATCAGCGATCTCTTTCTTCAACGTTTGACGTTCCTCTTTCTTCGTTTGAATGGTTTGTTCCGTATCCTCAATGAGCGTGTTCATAATATATTTCACGTAGCCGTATTCATCACCGGAGGATATTTCTGCTTCTTCGACTTCCCGATAATCCGTATACAGTTGAACCACATTTTCGACTTCTTCCGTGGTCGATTCGGTATCCGCATCGGTGGCTGAATCGTCGTTTTCTTGTTCGGGTTGTTGGTCAATTTGAAGCAATACCTGTTCGTAATTCTTGTCTAATTGGCTGATTTCAAACACCGCATAGTCGTTCATCTGATACGTTTTTTTCACGGGAACTTCTTCGCCGTTCGACCGTTGACGGCTCACATACTGCAACGTTTCTTCTTTAAAACGGAGATCGTTCATGTCGATCACGACCTGCATTTTGTTCTTTTCTTTGTCATAAATCCAGTCCAATACTTCCACATCATCCGTGCCACTGGTGGTGATTTCTTCGCCAATCGGAGACGCCTGTACTTCGATCGTTTCCTCCATGTACATGTTCGAGGTGCTGAATGCAATAAATCCTAACAGCACCAAAGCTGTTATCACTCCGAACCATTTGCTGGTCTTTTTTCGTAAGTTCACCCGGTCTTTATTCAGCATCGAATCCTCCTTCCGTATCCGAAATATCTTCCATTTCTTGCGCTATCCATGTGCCATTTTCTCGTTCAAAATGCACTTTCATTAGCACCGAACTGGTTTCATCTACGTCCGTTTCCGTGTAATGCATCTGGTGATCGAGCCGCACAATCACTTGGGCCTGTTCGCTATCTTCCATGTTCTTAATGAAGTATTCTTCGTTCGCAATATCCGTGGTGACTTCGCCGCCCCCGTACATTTCTCCCGAGAAAAATCGGTCTTTCAGTTGGTCACTCATGACCCCTTCGGCTTTCTCCTGTTGCTTCTCATAATTGTCCGAGGTATGCACAAACGCCGTATTCATAAAAGTCTCCGTTTGGCTTTCCAGTTCATCGAAACGGGCTTCCCGTTCCGTCTTGGACTGATACTCGACCTGTTGTTCTAAGGCTTCATTTTCTTCTTCTAATTGGCTTACTTGGCTTTCTAATTCGTTCGCTTCGGCTTCCGTGGGAGCGTCCGTCTGGTTGTTAAAAAAGAAGAAGATATTGAATAGCAGCAGTAGAAATAAAAGGATGATTGAGAAGTATTTAAAGGTTTTGATCGTATCCATCCTGTCCCTCCTTGTTACGAAGAAATGCGTTTCACCCGGCCATTAAAATTGTCGCCCCAATAGCCGTCCTCCATGCTTTCAATCGCTACGCCTGTACTGCTTTGAGCGCCGATAAATTCCCCGTTGCCGACATAAATGCCAACGTGTCCGTCCAGTTTATAGGTATCGAAAAACACCAGATCGCCCGGTTTGGCGTTCGAATAATCGACCTTTTGGCCTTTGGTTTTGAGCGAATCCGTGTTCACCGAACCGAGGTTGCCGAGGTCCACCCCGACCTGTTCATACGCCCAATACACGAAACTCGAACAATCAAAAATGCCGTTCTGTTGGTCCCTTTTGGAACGGCCGCCGCCTAACACATACTCACTGTTATCAATCCATTTTTCCCCTACCTGTACGACTTCGGCCACGTCTCCATCTATCTGGGTGGTTGCCGTGTTCGTGACGTATTTCATCACCGCATCCACATAGCCAATGTCGCCGTAACATGCCCCGGTTTCCGCACTTTCGGGCCGGATGCACGAAAAGTTTCCACTGTCTTTCACCTTCTGATACTGCTGTTGTGAGAACTCAATCGCTAACTCTTTGGAGTATTCGCCGTCATTGTTGGCGTTCGCATAATCAATAAAACCGCCGCCGAAATTGTAACTCTGTAAGGCCAGCTTCACGTCTCCGTTGGCATCGTCTAACACCTTCGAGAAGTACCGGACGCCCTGTTCAATCGAGCGTTCCGGGTCATCAATCGTGTTCGGAGGAAGGCCCAGGGATTCGGACGACTGCATAATGTCGTCCACCCGGCCGCCGGATTCCTGCATGGATAGTGCCATGAGGACGTTGACGTGATCGCTAACCCCAAATTCCTCCGCATACTGTTCATAGACCGGGCGCAGGTTTTCAATTTTGGCCGAGATATTTTGCGTTCCTCCGGCCACAAATGTGCCGTTCCCTTCGCTGTCATTATTCGATGTCGTATCCATCATCACTTGAAAGAATCCAATCACCATCACCGTGAACA
This sequence comes from Marinococcus sp. LNSP9103-4, assembly GCF_056034345.1. Lineage (NCBI taxonomy): Bacteria > Bacillati > Bacillota > Bacilli > Caryophanales > Bacillaceae > Marinococcus > Marinococcus sp. LNSP9103-4. The sequence continues at coordinate 8,552 of NZ_JBQLIA010000029.1, forward strand.
GGACGACCAGAAGCGCCGACAATCCGATGATGATACGCAGTTTGAGTGTGCCGAGTTTGAGTAATGCACCCCCGGCTTTGGCGGCTCCTTTGGCTACCGTGTTCATGGTCTTACGCCCCTCCTCCGAACAGGTCTAGTTCTTGATTGCTGACGTCCACTTTCATTTTGATGTTCTTCACGGACGAAATGGAAAGCACCACTTCCCCTTGCGATAAGTAGGGAATCTGCCCCAACTCTGAATCGTTGAGCTGTCCCGTGAATATCTCTTTCAACCGGGGCAGTGATTCACTATCCTGTTCGCCAATGAATTTGTACTGCGTGAGACTGAACAGCTTCTTCACTTCTTCAGCCGCACTCTGATCGGCCTTATCGGGAACAAAATCTTCAATGACGTGGCTCGCAAAGAACAGGCCGCCGAAATACTTCCGGGCTTCCCGCATGAAGGTTTGCAGGAACGTGACACCGTGTTCCGAGCCTTTGCGCGTATTAATGATGTGATGCGCTTCGTCTATCAAAATCAAGTACCGTACCGCATCCTCAAACCGCAGACGGTGTTTGTTAAAGGCTTGGAGTTGAGGTTGCCCGTTCCCCAGCATCCCGTCCCAAAGCATGTTCAACACATTAAACAGTTGGGCTTGAAAGACTTCGGCCGACAGCTCCGATAAGTTCCGCAGGTGAAACGCCACAAAGTCCTCTTTATCAAAGTCCATCAGACTGGAATGAGCGTTAAACAGGCGGCCGTAGGTTTCTTTGAGGTTCTTGATGTTGAGTTCAATGTTTTCCAGCCGTTCCCGGCGGTGAATACTCACGTCTTCATTGACGAGCTGATTGGGAATATCCGTGTACAGATCGGCCTGAATCATATCCAACAGATCGCTAAAGATCGGGTATTCATCCGGCCGCCGTTCGGTGATGTTGTTGGCTTCCGGCTCAATCTCGTCCGACCATAAGCCCTGTTCGATGTACAGGCGGCGCAGGGTATTCTGAAACTCTTTGATTTCCTCGTTCGTCACGTCCGGGCTGATGAACTGGTAAAACACCTGCAACTTGGAGAGGTGCTTCGCAAACGATGCTTCCTGTTTGATCGTTCCCTCGTCCGTGGTTTCCGACCGGTACACCTGCAACGGATTGATCGAGCCGTCCGAGCCGTCTAACGCAATGGTTTTGCCGTCCAATGCGTCGGCCAGTTCGCCAAATTCGCCCGTCACGTCCAGAATCCGTACCTTGTGGCCTTTGATCGCATTGTCGAGCGCCATTTTTTTGAGCAGCGTGGACTTTCCCGACCCCATCTTGCCGATCATTAAGGCATTGTAGAACTTGCGTTGCTTGTCTTTATGAAACAGATCAAAAATGACGTTCCCGTGGGTGTCGGTTGTGCCGTAGTGTGTCCCGAACGGGTCATCCAGAGACGTATAGTGAAACGGAAAGCCCCCGGCAAGGGATAAGGCCGGAAGTTCAATGCCCTTGCGTTTGTTGGGGTATTTCATTTGATGCGAAAAGGATTCAATCAGACTGCCCCACTCATACTCCTGTTCGTTCAGAAAGACCGACCCCCGGAAGTTCAAGGCTTCCAGATCATCAATGACTTTCTTTACGGTCACTTCCAGTTCATCGAGCGTCTTACTGGAAACATACAGCCGCAGGACAATGCGTTTCACGACTTCGCCCTGCCGAATTTCGTTGTAAATGCCGGAGAGTTCCTCGAACGATTCCGTGGCTTCGATCGCATCGGCCGTTTCTTTGGCCTGCATCGTCCGGGTTTTTTGTTCGGCCATGCTTTTGTTTAACTTCGACATGACCTCCCGGCGGTTCGGCGTGGCTACGTCCAGAGCCGCAATGACATTCGGCATGTTCATAATCTCTTCGAGCCAGAAGTCATTGACGATCGTTTGAAAGTCGTAAATATGCACGCACGTTTCGTAGCCGTCTCCTTTGCGGATATAGCTTTCGTTGAATTTGATGCCGCCCTGCGGCTGGATTTCGCTTAACAGCTCGCGGTTATAGCCCTCGGTTTTCCCTTGTTCCTGTTCTTCGTCTTTTGGCCCCCGTACTTTTTGCATGATGGATGCGAGCATGAGTTATCCCCTTTCGTGCGTATGACGGTTTTTGGAGTTCAAATTATTTAATTTATAGAGAATATTGATCTTCTTATCATCCGTGAGCCGAATCACCGGGGCCACGGCTTGCAGTTGGCCTTCCACTTCCGTGGACCGGGATTGAAGCGTGTATTCATCATCGGCATAGAGAAACAAGAAAAATTCCCGGTTGGTGCGGCGTTGTTCGATGAATTGGAGTTCCTGGAGCTTCTTTTCTAAAAATTGCCGATACTGCGGCTTGCTTGTTTGTTGGATTTTTTCAAGGATATGCCGTTGTTGCGTGGACGTATCCACCGGAAAATCAAACGGGATGATTTTAAAATCGTGATTGTACCACTGTAAAAAGGTCGCAAAGTGATAAATCTTTTTCGTCTTATCGCTTTCGTTCAAAGCGTATATATCGCTTGATTCGAGTTGCACAATATCCATGTAGCCTTTCTCGTCCGAGAGTTCCAGAAAGCCGTTGCCCGTGAGATCAATCACGGAAGCTAAATCGGCATAACTGGATTTTACTTTCGGCTTGGCTTCTTTTTTTCGTTTCTGGACTTGATCGCTTTCGACAAAGATCGCTGTGCCTTCATTGGGCTTTTTGCCAAACCAACGGCCTTTCTGATCGTTAAACAGGGCCATTTAGGATTCACTCCTTTGCGTGTCGTCCGGTTCGTCCACCGGAGAGTAATCAATCGCCGTGTACGTGTCTTTCCGGCGCATGATCGCATAGTACACGGCTTGATAGATGCGGCGTTTCGGGTTACTGGTAGGTCGAATAATTAAGAGCAGGGCCAGAAGCAACATGAAGGCGTAAAAGCCCCAGATCAAGTTGCCGTGGACCAGGTTGCTCATGACCATCGTGAACGGGATTAACCCGATCAGTAGAAGAAAGTCTGTCAGATACATCCATTTATTGATTTTCAGTTCGGTACTCATGTCTTTGGGGATGCGGTAAGACGCCATGTGCGGTCCTCCTTACGTCCGTTTATTGTTTCGTTTCACGGTTTTCCGGGTGTGTTTCCCGAGATCATAGTTTTGGGTTCGTGGTGCTTGTTGTTCCGTGACCCGTTCCCGGCGGTTCACCCGACCTTCGGTCTGCCGATGCGTGACCGACTGTTGCACGTCCTGTTCGGTGTCGTTGCCCTGATGCTCGACCTGTTGTTCTTGATAAATGGTTTCTTTATTTGTTCCTCCCCGGTGTCCCTGTTCGGTGGAGCGTTCATGCCGGACGCTGTTTCCTCCGGCATCGCCCGAAGAAGAAGCGGAAGCACTTGGTCCCGGTCCGGGCGAGGATGACGGCGTAGGATCTTCTTTTGCCCCGGTTTCGCCGCCGGACGTGTATGTGGTATTCACCCGGCCGCCCTCCTGTCGGTGGTTCGTGGAGGTTTCGACTTCCTGTTCCACGTTTTGGGTACTGCTGCTATCCGTTTCCTGCGTCACCTGTTCCCGGTGCGTTCCAGTCGTTCCGGCGCTGTCACCTTTCATGTTCTGGACGCTTGCGGTATCTTCGGTGTCAGCGTTGGCACTGGCCGATGCCGGAGCGTTCCCCGTGGACGGCGTTTCCGTGGAAGCTGATTCGCCAGCCGCCCCGGATTGGTTCGTCTGGACGTTGCCGCCCGTCTCCTGTTGCCCTTGAACGCTTTGCACGTCCTGTTCCACGTTCCGGGAGCCGTTGCCGTTCGTTTCCTGTTCCATCAGTTCCCGGTGCGTTCCGGCGGTTCCGGTGCTTGCACCGTTGATGTTTTCCACGCTTTCCGTATCGCCCGTATCGGCGTTCGCCGTGGCCGATGCCGGAGCGTTCCCCGTATCCGGGGTTTCATCCGTGGCTGTATCTCCTTCAGTTGGAGCCGGGGAAGAAGCCGCCTGTCCGTTCTTTCCCGAAGCCGAGCTGTTCATGCCTTGTTGGGCTTCAAGATTGGATGTGGAGCCGTTGGCCGAGCCTTTCGCTTGGCTGTTGGTGCGGCCGTTCGTCCGGCCTTCCGTTCCCGTGGCTTGTCCTTCTTCTTCGCCCATTTCTTCATGCAGAGACGGAATGGAACTTTGATTGCTGTTCGCATCGTTGGATGCGGTTGGGCTGTTCTTCGTATCGTTAGAAGAAGAAGCCGAATCCCCGGAGGCCGATGCGGAGCCGTTGGCGGTCGGTTGGTCGCCTTGATCGGAGACGCTTTCGTTGGCCGTATCGTTGCCCTGGCTGTCCGTCCCGGCTTTGTTGCCCCGGTAGTCGGCCATGTTTGCCACATTTCCGGTTCCGCCCGAGCCGGATTGCCCTTCGGAAGTTTGCGACACGTTCTCCCGGTCTTGGCCGTTGCCCGATTTGTTGGTGGAGCCACCCGAGCCGCCGTTGCCTTCTTCCTTGTTGTTGCTCATTTTGTCGCTGATGTTTTTCACGCCACTCATGCCGGCTTTGGTTGCCCCGGTTGCGCCTTTAGCGGCGGCGTACGTCCCGGCCAAAGCGCCCCAGCTGGATTTCAACCCGGCGTCTAGGCCAAAGAGCCGTTCGACAATGTTTGGCCCGTCTAACACGGCCACACTAAGCCCGACCATGCCGAGGACGTACACCAGACCATCGGTGCTGTCGTTCAGCATGTCAGCCCCGATCATATAGATTTTTAGAGATAAAAAGACCATGATCGTGACCATGAAAATGCTAATGATGTTCTGAACCACCTGTTTCATCCGTTGCCCGGAGTGCATGTCCGATGCCGCTACTAACGGGGCCAATACGTAGTTAAAGGCCAGATTGAAAAACAACGTGGCAAGTTTGACGCCAATGATCACTAAGACGGCGGCCACCACCGTGAGTGTGGCAATCAACGGGACCCAATCGACTTCATAGCGGTAATAGTATTCCTGCGTAATATTGGAAATCCACCCGCCATCTTCGAGGTCCACGACTTCCCGTGTGCCGTCCGGCAGGGTTTGAATTTTTTTCTCGACAATGTCCTGTCCGGTCTCTGATAAATCATCTTCGCTGTTGATCTTCGTATCTTTATTTAATGGCTCATTGATCGTAAGATCTTGGGCGTAAGACGGGTTGATCTGATTGCTTTCATCCAGTTCCGTGGTTTCCCATTCGTTCACGTCATAGAGCGCCGCATCGGTGATGTTGTTCGTGATCGCCTCATCAGCCAGTGTGCTTGTGTCGTTCTCAAAGTTCACCGCATCCACGGCTTGGTCCGTAAATTCGTTGGCCTGATTCATCCCGACCGACAAAATGGTCATGATCGCCAGCGCCATGAAGATGTTCGACACCAACGCCGGACGGTTCACGGCGTCCTGTTTAAGAATAAGCAAGTACCCAATAAACATGAGGTTAATCGCCATGAGAATGACCAACACGGGTTGCATCGTGTTCACAAATTCCGTGATCTGCGGGTTATCGTATAAGAGTTTCAGCCCCAACATCGAATCCGTGATGTTCTGGAACGCATCGACAATCCATGCCATGCCTTTCACAAACATCCATGCCATCATGCGGAGAAAGTCGATCACGATTGTTCCTTTTGTTAATTCGTCTGAAAACCGTTCGAGATATTCCAGTATTTGTTCATCGTTCACGGCGTTCCCTCCCTTCGGCCCGGTTTAGCATGTTAAAAATTCATGCACACTGGTGTTGACCGCATAATCGTATTCATCCACCAATACGTCCACATTCCCGGAATCATCGTCTTTTTCTTTCACTTTGACCGTTCCATCCGTGAGCCGGATAATGAGTTCGTCCCCCACCTTCATATCTTCAAAATGGTGTAAGACGTCAGCCAGTCGTTGAAGAGGTCGGTTCCGCATCAGTATTCTCCCCTTTTTCGATTGATTTCTGATACTGTCGGCGTTCGTTTTTAATCATGCCTTGCGTTTGCGTCATCATCCGTTCGGGAATGAGTTCTGCTTCGTGCCATTCCGCTAGAGCCGTCTCACATTCGCCCATCGTCATCTGATAAACGTCTTGATGAACCATTTGATCTAACGTCTGAAGCAGATTCGCATCCATCACCTCTTGAACAGATTTATTTTCAAAAGCGGCCGCCTGTTCAGTGATTTCCACCGCTTCCCCGAGAGCTTCCTTGTTACCTTGTTCGTTGTTGGCTTCCTTCTGTTGTCCTTCCGTAGACGGCGATTGGGATTGGTTTTCGTTCTCTTTGGTCCCGTCTTGGTGGGCCGAGCCATCATCGGTGTGTTGATCGATGTTTTCGTTCTCAAACCGATACATCACCTTTGCGAGATTAAGGTCTGCATGCTCGCAGGGAATGTCGAGGTCCTCCAGGTCCGTATCTGTATTAAAGGCGTCACTCAAATACTCATACCGGAATTTCATCCGGGTCTTGCCGTGGTTGAAAATCGGGTACGGGGTCACGTTCTCCCGGTTCAAGTCCTCCCGTTTGATGCCCCGGTACACCACCATTTCGCCGGGTTTCAACCGCCCGAGTTCAGACGCATCAAGCAGACGGCGGCCGTCCGTTCCTTCCGTTTTGTTTTTATCCGTACTCAACGTACTCCCGGACCGGCTGTTGGAGCTGATCGTCTTTTCGCCCAGCAGTTTGGAAAATTCCTCGTTTGTCTCGTAGTCCGTGGAAAGCAGATACATTTTATTGGCACAGTTGCCGATGATGTTATCGGCTTCCTTGTCGTATTTATGTTTGATCTGCGAGAGGTCTTGCACGACCAGATTAAAATGAATCCGGCGGCCGAGACTGACGGTAATCATGTTGCCCATGTCCGAGATCGTAGGCATGTTCCCAAATTCATCCAAGATAAAGACGACCTGCCGGATGCACTTACGCCCCGGTGTGAAGTAAGACGTTTTCGCCAGTTCGGTGTACAGCTGCTTGACGTATAAGGACGCAATCACATGCAGGGACGTATCATCGTCCGGCGTTAATAGAAAGACAGCTGTGGGCTTGGTGAAGTGTTCAAATTCCCGGAGGGTAATAACCTCTTGCTGATTGCCTTGCTGTTCGTTCTGAACCGTGTACGTGACCGTTCCGGTTTCCTCATTAATCGCTTCTACGGCCACCGTAAGAACGGCATCCGTCTTATGATCGTGAAAGGTGACGGTCTGACCTTCTGCCAGTGATTGGTCATGGCTGAACTTAAACAGGCCGTTCGTGTTGGCCCGGGTGCGTTCCGTTCCTTCCGGGAACGTGGCCGTGACTTCGGCTTGGGCCGAAGCAAAGCCTGTAAGGTGCTTGCCAAAGCCGACCTTTCGCATATCAAACGAGTGGGCCGAAGTCATTTTCGCAATCGGCGTGAGCGTAAAAATGCTTAACTTATCAAACGCATTGGCATAAATCCCGGCCACCGTCTGGCCTGCCCCACTCGCGAATTTCACCGTAGCGTATTGGAGTTTGGCCGGGTGACTGGCCGGCAGGCTGTCAAAAAAGTCATCCAATCCTGTTCGCACATCGCCTTTCTCATCGGCCGTTTGTTGGCTTGCCAGTTCGTTGAGGGTATTTGCCACGGAGTACATCGTGATCTTTTCCGGGTGGTCCGGCAGGTTCTTTTCGCACAGCCCTAAAATCAGCGCTGTACATAAGGAACTGGCCGAATCCTGCCAAAATTTATCTTTGGCTTCCGGGTCCGCATACAACATGTGAGCAATCGCCTTTGCATGTTGTTCGGCCTGTCCCAAATCCCCTTCGTCATAAGCGTTAATCACCATCTGAAGGATCTGAAAACTCATGGACCGGATTTCCGGTTCGATCAAGTTCAGGGCTTCCACATGATAACCACGGTCTTTGAGGGTTTGTTTGGAAGCGGCTAGGAGTTATAGTGATAGGTAAGATTTTGAGATGATCTCCATCTTTTCCCCCACTTCACACCGTACGAGCACGTTTCCGCGCATACGGCGTTCCATCGTTTCTAACTCACTCTTTTATTCTTATGACGGTTTGATCGGTTCTAAGCCAGATGCCTGTCGAAGCTCATTCAGTTTCTTCAAGTGCTTGGGAGCCAACATAACGTACCGAAGGTACTCTTGGATCTTCTTCGTATCCGATAGATGAATCAGTCGATGAATGAACGTATCAACAATGACAAGGTTAGCGTAATGATCACTGCCTCCTCTGGATTTTGGCTGAATATGATGGCAATGCACTCGATCGCTTCCAATAGGTTGGCCAGTGACAAAGCACCTTCCATATTGCGCCACATATTTAGAGATCCGGTTATCATTGTATTCAATGCTTTGATTCTTCGAATAATGATTCATGACTTGAGCCAGGGCCCCTCGTGGCAGAGCACGAAGATCTTGGTGGATCTTCTTTCGCCCTTCCTTGGTGTAATTCGTTACATGCTGACTGAAGTTCCGAGGGTTTTTATGATGCACCCCCGTCACAGGGACAAGGCTAGCTTGTTGGATCGAGTAAATCTTTTTCCAAGGAGAAATTCCTCGAGCTCGTTTTTGGAAACTGGCACTTGTGTCTTTGAACAAGATCGTTGTTGCACAGGTTCGAAGTCTGGCTCTCATTGATTGTAAGAGAGTGTAATGGACCTCCGTTAAATCCATGTAAATAGTGGTGGCATACCGGTAATAATTTTGTATTCCTCGTACTGTTTGATTAAATCGAAAAACATTTTCTGGCTTAGGGTGGTGTTGAATATCCTTAATGCGGCGTTTAAGAAGGTGTTTAGTTTTCTGCAGCGACTGGTCGTTCATCGAGCTTTTTACGACGTAACCGTGTTTCGACTGCTGTTGCTGTACCAGTTTTAACTTAAACCCAAGAAACTCCGAGGCATTCTTTTTCAAATTGATCACTCTGGATTTCTTGGCATTAACGGTTAATCCCAATCGGGATTGAAGAAAGTCCACCACAGCGTGATAATAGCGCTTCGATTCCCGATAGCTTTTCGTCATGATCTTAAAATCATCCGCATAACGAACAATGAAGCCCGCTTTTAAATTCGTGTATTTCTTCGCATAGGCTCGAAAACCGATCGATACCGCCCGATGAGGTTTATACGTTTCCCATTGGGAGCTAACCCACCAATCTAATTCATTCAAAACGACATTCGCCAATAAGGGGGAAATGATTCCTCCCTGAGGGGTCCCTTCCTGAGGAACACCCTCTCCCTCAATCTCTGTTTTCAACACCTTCGAAATCACTTTCATCAATGATTTATCGCGAATCCCTAATTGCCATAGTTGTTTGAGTAGTTTTCCATGATGAACATGATTAAAGAACCCTTTAATATCAATATCCACACAGTAATGACACTTACCACGGTTAGCTAACGATACGACCCGGCTAAAGGCATGATGGGCACTACGATTTGGTCGAAAGCCATAACTATGAGAATGAAATTTCGCCTCACAAATCGGCTCTAACACCTGTCGTATCGACTGTTGGACCATACGGTCCCAAATGGTAGGAATACCTAGAGGGCGCTTTTCATTTGAACCTTCTTTAGGAATCCACACTCGTCGAACAGGTTGCGGTTGATAGTTTTCCAACCTTTTTCGTACTTCTTGGACGATCTCTCGATCGTTCAAATGCCAAATATCTTGGATGGTTCGTCCATCATGCCCAGCGGTTTTGCTACCTTTGTTGGTTTTGATGTTTCGGTATGCCAACCGAATATTTTGTTCTGCTCCGATCATTTTCATAAGTTGATAAAAGTTGTTCCCGTTTTGGCTAGCCGAATATAAACGATCATAAGCCGTTTGCATATCGTAATATTCGTGATAGCGTAGGTTCGTTTTCTTTAACATGGCCTGTAACCTCCCTCGTAGATATCTGGAGGATTACATCTCTTAGTCTTACTCGAATCCATGCTAGAACCAATACAATGAGTTAGTTATAAACGACTAGTGGCTATCCCTCCACGCGGATTAGACGTTTCATTGGTACTGTGCCACCACTTTCCTTGCCATAAATCAAAGTTATCATCGAATAAATTCCATGTTTCCTTCGAACCGTTTCATCGAAAACAAGTTCTCCACGTTGGCAAGTTACCACGTTCCGTTATTTCTATCTGTACATACACCCTTAGGTCTCCCCTATGAACCTGCTACCTTGAAACCGCCTGTAACGGCTTATGGATTTTCATAAAGGCGAGTTTTACTCATCCACAGTAGCGACACTTATTGTGTCCGAAAGCCTTTCGACTTCCTCCCGATATAGGTCCGTACGATCAGAGATTCGTCTACACATTACTTCAGTTCGTTGAAAGTTTTTCGTGTATTCTAACCATAGGTGTTTTATAGACTTCCGGCCTATAGGGCACATCATCCACCGCTGAATGACTTTCGTTGATCCCATCGGGATCTTACGGTACCTCTCAGCCGTCTTCATCGAGCTTCATACATGATCGTTCTTGTTTACCATCATGCATGTCGAAGGATTAAAGGAAGCCCTTCCAGGCGTTACCCCTTCATTTGACTTCTCGAAATAACAGTTCACTGTGTTTCTCACAGTGTCTAAGCTTTTCACTTAGAAACGTGTCGCGCCGCCTTTGGGGTCATTTAAAACCATCGACGCCTGTTGTTCGGCCCGGGAGTAAATGTCGATCATCGGAAACATGCCGATTTCGCCTTTACCACTCCGGGTTGTTCCTATCCATAAGTTATTGCTTTTGGAATCATCAATGTATATCTTGTCCTCGTACCGGGAGACGGGAACGCCGCCTTCGCCCGGAAAATGCTGTTGCTGTTTCGTTTCTTTTTCGGGAATCGCTTTGTACTGCTGTTGAATTTCTTTCAAGGTTGTAAAGCGACTGGAGCCTTTCGACTGGCTTTCGGTAATGTCTTTAAAGTTACTCCTTAGTTTGTAATAGAAGATGCCGCCCACGATCAGTGTTGCCACGCCCATGAACAGGTAGCCAAGCGCCGGAACGTCGGACGTGGTGAATAACAGCCCCAGCACATCAAAGGAGACGCCGGGAGGGTCCGGGTTGCCAAGCCCTTGAAGCAGGTTGCGTACGTTTGTGATGCAAAAATTAATCAGCGTATTGGATAGTAGAAAAAAGACTAATGCCCCGAGCAACGCCAAAATCCCGTGGGCCTTTTTTGTTTTGAATATCTTCATGCCGTTCCTCCTTTAGAGATCATCCCGTTGCTTTTTAGCTTCTTCTTTCTCCTGTTCCAGTTCCTCGATTTCATCGGCATCCTCGTCCTCGTCCAGTTCTTCGATTTGGCTGTTCAGATCATCTATCGTGGACTGATGCTCTTGATACGTGTCGATCGTCTCCCGAACCGCATCGGTCTGTTGGTCTTGATAGACCTGTTCGGCCCCTTCCACATCGTCTTGATGCAGATAGGCTTTTGCCAGCATTTCACTCCGGCGGTTCGTCATGTCTACGTTATCGTTGTTAATCACCTTCTCGTAGTTGCCGTTCTGATAGGCCAATTCAAACGCCCCTTCATCCGTTGGAAACGCATCGTGATAGGCGTTCAGTGTATCGGTATCTTTGTTCAATCGAACAAATTCCACGGCCATCGCTTGGTTATCGAATAGCTTGTTCATCTGCTGAAACTGCTCCTTATCGGCTAACAAACTCGCATAAATGTTTCGTTCCTGCGTGGAAAGATCGTCCGGGTTTTGGTCCTTGTAGTAATCCAGTAATTCCTGTTCGTCTCCCATGAGCGCATCTTGATAGGTACTGACTTTGGCTTCCTGCGTTTCCTTCGTGTTCGTCACTTCCTGCATTTCGGCACTCACGGAGGATAATTGCATGATAAAGAAGGAAAACAGGCCAATGGACGCCAGAACGAAAAACGCCGCCACGCCGTAGATCGTTTTGCGTTGCCACCGTTTGAGCCGGGACACGTAGTTGGCATCCACGTTCTCGTTCGGTGGAATCTCTTCCTCGAACTTGTATTCTTCTTCTACCAATGCTTCCATGTCTTCCATAAAGCCCAGCCGCATCCGTTCTTTTTCCTTGCTTGTGCGAATCTTCGGCAGGTTCTTTTTGATATGCATGAACAGGTTCGGGACCTGTTTGCTTCCGAACGTGAACGTCCCTTCGTACATTTCTTTATCCAAGTCATCATCCAACACGTAGAAGTAGGCCGGTATCGTTTCCTTCTGGTCCCGCATTTCCATTTCTACTTCCTGCGAGAGTTTCACGGCTTCATCAAACGGAATCCGTTGATGCCGGGGGATTTTTGCGTGTGTTCCTTGCGTAAAATTCACGTACAGCATGTGCTGACCTCCTAAAAAAAGCATGAAAAAAAGAGCCGCAGACGGCTCTTGCTTCGATGCTAGTTATTTTAAAATCATGACGTTAAAAGGAAATATTGGAATCAATGGCCTGAGCTAACCCGTAAGCGCCCATCACGACCACAAGGCCGACAGCGGCGCCGATAAACCAACCGACCGATTTTGTCCGGCCCCGGTCGCCACCAAGAATCAAATAATAGCCGCCCACGCATAGCGCAATAGCAGCGGCAATCAGTCCCATTGTTTGGGCCATGCTTAGAATATCTTCCCCGGTCGAAACAAGGCCGCCGACGCCGGCCGCCCCTACGGTGAACGATTGAAGTATTAATTCTTTCATCGTACCCCTCCTTCGGGTGGTTTAGTATCGTTCTGATGGTTCTTCGGTGTTCGTTTGCGGTGCTTCATGGGCTTGGGATTTATTCGTGGTATCTTCATCATCCAAGCCGACAAAATCCAGCAAGTGATCGTCAATATATTTGGTGTGCTGTTCGTGCAACCAGTCCTCGTAATTGACGTTCTGTTTTTCCATCATTTTTTTCGCAATGTCTTTCTTTTGCTTCTGTTCTTTTCGTCCTGCCACGGAGACACCTCATTTACTCAGCGTATTTTTCCACAAAGGATTGGAGTTCGCCCTCGTATTCTTCTTGTTTGATGTCGTCCCCGTCCACTTCGTATTCGCCCATTACTTCTCCATCTTCAATATAAGTGACACGATCATAGGGAGAAATAAAATCTCTTGCACGACTGTCATCATTGGCCCGGTCTTTCGTTTCTTGATCGTCTTCCCACCCATTCGTATAGGTGAGCGTGGCACTGGTGTCCTTAAATACCTGGAACACGTTCTCTTTGGATTCATCCACGTCCGGGCTGAAAATATACATCGCAAACCCGGTGAAATCATCGGCGTTGATCGTTTCCTTGAACTGATCGTAGTCCTCGATTTCTTCCGTGGACGACCCACCACAGGCCGACAGCGTGAGAACGGAACCAAACAGGGCAACAAGGCCAAGACGTTGCTTTCGCATCCTACCCATCCTTTCCTGTACACTCTACCCCCTCCCTTCTGGTTCGGTGTTGGGGGACATCCACTTTATGGCTGAAAGCGGGAACCCTATGGAAACCTGCGTACGGCCGGAACCGTAGCTTCCCAATGCACAACGTTTTAGGCATAACACGAAGAACCAGAATGGAAACGGCATTTTACGCTATCATCGTAGCGGCGAGCTTTAGGCTTGAACTCGCAAACCCGGATCGAAGATCGTATATCCCTAAGATCATGCCGGGAAATCATAAGGACACGCTGTATGTAGTTGTGCAGGAAACGATTAGGTATTCATCACCAACTCTTCATTCGGTTTTTTGCGTTTCGCAATCAGACAACGCTGATGATTCTGTACGGAACGTACTCGATAGTAAATATCCGCCAGACGAGCGATATGCCCCTGTTCACCAACAGCTAAATGGCCTTTTAACTCATAACATTCATCGTCAAAGGTCCGAAGATAAGCGGCTCGGTAGGCTAATTCGCACGAGGACATCCGATGTTGCTTGTGCTTCATTATCTTCACCTCGAAATGAAATCTATAAAATAAGAAAATAGCTTTTGCTGTTCAAGTGTTATTCTTTATTACCTTTTCTTACCAGTCACCTATATATTTTAATTAAAAAGGCAAGCCAAAGGGAGGGTTAAAATAATAACCCTCCCTTTGGTTCTAGTCGCTTCTTCACGTTATTTAAGACTATTAAAAACTTTTGGCTTTTTTTATCTTCTTTTTTGCTTCACGAAGTTGCAATTTGATTGTATCCGGAGATTTAATGAGTTTTTGGGCGATATCTCTTTTCGTGAACCCCTTTTGATGTAGAGTGTAAACTTCCTTTTCTGATGGTGTAAGACCACTCATGTCCTTCTCTTGGCGATAAGCATCCAACAAAACTTGTGCCGAATCTCCATGAATTAGAGGTTTATCTACATGAACACTTTGAATCATGAGAGGCAAATCTTCATAAGAATTTTTCGTAAGATAATTTACAGCTCCAGCTTGAAAAGCTTCATCAATGGTTTCCCTGTCGTTCCAAGATGTCAACACGATTGAACGGTTAAATGATCGCTGTCGAAATATTTTTGTAAGTGTTAATCCTTCTAGAATTTCTTGCTCTTCGTCTAAAGCTAAATCAATTAAAGCGACATCTATTTGACCAATATCAATGGTCAATGCTTCTTCATAATTTTTTGCTATTTTTGTAACAAGCATTCCATCTTGCTGATCTAAATATTTTGAAAGTAAAGATGACCATACTGGATCATCTTCAACTATAGCTATTCGTATTCGGGACATCAGGTCATCTCCTAGTGGGATCAAATGAAAACGAGGTCTGTTTGAACTTTGGAAACCATAATGAAAAGGTGCTTCCACGATTGTTTTGGCTTTGAACTGTTATATCTCCTCCATGCTGCTGCATAATGTTGAAACAATAAGTTAAGCCTAATCCATAGCTTTCCGTTTCCTTTTTATTCGAGTAAAACGGATCCATCACTCGATGACTTTCCAGTTTGTTCATACCTGGCCCATTATCGGTGATATCCAGCACCATATGCCTCCTAGCTTCGTATACATCGATGGTGATAACTCCTTTTCCCTGAAGTGCTTCTTTAGCATTTTTAACGATATTGTTGAGCACTTCTTGAACATGAACAGGGTCACCGTAGATCGAATTCTCAGAACGAATATGAGTACGCACATCGATGCAGTCATTTACTAATAGAATTTCTCGTTGAGCGGTTTTTATTAATAAACGTGGTTCAAAATATTCTCGGTGCAATTCAATGGTGTCCAATTTACTTTGTACTCTTTGAGACAATTCGCGAAGATGTTTTGTCGTTTCTTGCATCATGTAGAGATTTTCCTGCTGACTATTTGGCAGCAACTCTCGATCCATTTGCTTCACCATTAAATCCAATTTACTTACTTCATTCTTAATCGCATGATTAAACAATGAAGTACCGGATTTTTGAGCTTGAACATTTGGTGATTGCTGAATGAATTGTACTTGAACACCAAGAAATCCGTGTTTAACGACCACTATACAAAATAATACAAATTGAAAATCGATGATATAGGTATTGTAGCGCCACATACCTGAAATGTTCATAGCTTCCAAAATGATATTTGTTACAAGAACACAAGAAAGAATAGGAACAATTATAATCGCCGTTAGTAATTTTTGCTTCTTAATTGATAACCGTGTTTCTTTCCATGCCGTATAAACAAGTAATCCATTGCATGCTAAAACATATGGTGTAACCCATACGGCAAAAAGTTGATGATTTAGTGAAAAATCTGGATAAATTTTATTTGTGAATAACATGCTCATTGCAGGAAGGAGAAAAAGAACTGTCCAAATTATCTTCTGTTTTAGTTGCTTGAGCACTCCACTATAAATAAGCGCAAACATTAAAACAGCTACTGGTGTCCAAAAATAGCCTAACGAACTCAAGATACTGTCGGCAATTAGGATATAAGAAGATCGGTCTGTACCTGTTCCTAACACACTGGCCAATCCACCTGCTCCTCCGCCAAATCCGATGGCAGTAACCCACTGTGTTGTTTCACTATGAGAATAAACAGCGATTAATACTAACACTAGGAGCCAAAGCAAGATGACTAATACCACCATGTTATTTGGGTCCTAAAGAGCGTTGAATGAATGCCTTAGTTTCTTTCACAATAGCTCTTTTTTTAAAAATATAACCTGCATAGCCACTATTGTTCATCAATTGAGTTATACATCCCCGGGCTCCCCATGACACTTCTGTATCTTGGGTGCTCACGTATTGATCATGTTTAGTACACATGAGTAAAATATTGTCCTGAAGCATTTTCAGTATAGTTTCGCTAGGATTAATAAGGAGCTCAAGTTTGACAATAGTATAAATCTTTTCTCGCTTTTTCTGTATTGATACGTGTTTAGGTTGAGTATAGTGATAATCTTCACTTTTGATACAGTGAAGTTGATGTAAAGCATAAGTATCAATCCATTTCGCTATCATAAGTTTGACCATCCTAACTGTGTGTTCAACCTAATTTAAAAAATCGTTAATTACTCTTTCGTCTTTCTGCCAACATTGATTTAAAATATGCTTTCTGTTTTTCTAATTTCGAATTATTATCTTCGTTTGCAGTTGTAGAAGAAGCTTCTGTAGCGTTTTTTGGATTTATATCTACATTTTCTTTGGAGTTTAACCTCATTTGAGAACTTATGTGTATTTCTATTTCTCTTTTAATGGTTATGAACAAATAATCGTTAGGTTTTTTTATTTCAGTGCTAATTTTTAGACTTCTAAGTGCGTTTTGAAGAATACACAGAATGGTTTTTTCGTTATTCTCTAATAAAAATAATTGCTCAGTATCTTTTTCTACTTGGTTTTTAGCTCTAAATAAAATCCCAATCCAGTCATATAACTCTTGATACGACTCACTAAAAGTATCTAATACGTAAAAGATTTTATCTGGAAGAACAGATTTTAAACTAGCTTTTAACAGTTCTTCTTTATTTTTTTCTTTAGCTAAAAATTTTTGATTAGATTCATGATTTTCTAAATTCGTTTCTTTATGTTTCTTATTAATAAAGCTATTAATGTTGAAGTTATTACTGTTAGTACCCCAATTTTCGGTACTCGGATTATCCGTACTCGGTTTTTTAGGGTATGGATCCGTACCCGAATTCTCATGGTTCGATGCACTCTCTTTTTTTTGAGGATCATTTGGGACAGCCATAATTGAATATATGTTTCGATCAAATCTTGCCCCTTCTGTGCGTTGACGAGTGATGCGAATATAACCGCGATCAATTAAATGTTTACGCCATTTGTAATACGTATCCTCTGCCATTCCTAATTCATCACATTGCAAACTGACACTGGGAAAAGCTGTTCTTTCACCGTTTTCGTTTGTTCCAGCAAAGGAGCACATGTAAGAGTAGATTAGCTTTGATTGTTTTGGAAGTGTTTTATCACGCATTACTTTTTGAGCTATTAAGCCATAGCCGTTCTCATAAATAGTCCCTTCAAATTGGATTACTGCATCCATACAAATATCCTCCTTCTAAAAACCCCTGCTAGAGATTTCCAAGAAAGAGGAACAAGATGTAAGCATAAAAACTTACATTGCACTTTTTCGTAGCAAACTTTAAAAACAGTGATCAAAATTTCCCAAAAGGTTCAATATTTTACGTCCTTATGATAAACTGGTTTTAAAGTTGATTGTGGAGGGATCTCTGTTTATAGTACCTTGGCGGCCAAACCGGATACTATGAGCAGGGATTTTTTCGTGTATCATTTTTTTGCTAATGTAAATTATTAAAGTCTAATTTACAATATATAACATTAAGAATAACAATAGTCGATCTGCTTCACAAGACAGACTTTGATTTTACTTTTGTAAAAGGTTTAATTTCATTGGTGTGTTCCCTAGAAAATAGTAATTGAACATCTCTAACAGAAAATTTTTCTTCTCTTTTTGTATTTTCTTGTTCAAATTGATTTTCTGATGAATTATTAATTTACGTTTAAATAAACTAAATAGTTTACGTTTCAGTTTATTTAAACATTTAAATTTCAATAACCTATGGCGTTTACATTTTAGATTATGTATACTTTTAATAGAAACAATTACATAAGCGGGGTGACACGATGACGACAACTATTACATTCGGTATTCAAAAAGGTGGCGTCGGAAAAACACTGACGTCTGGAGTGACTGCGTACCTGTTATCTCAGGAAGGCTATAAAGTACTTTGTGTGGATATGGATTCCCAGGGCAATCTGACACAGTTTATCTCAGGTATCGATGATCTTTCAGAGTTTGAAAATGAAACTGTATTAGAAGCGATCAAAGAGCAAGATGCCAGGCCGTACATTAAAGGAATCAGCGAGAACTTGCACCTGCTCCCTTCTGATGACTATTTAGCAACGATTGGCCAGTTTTTGTACCAGGAGTATGACGGCAACCGTTCACTTGCGCTTCATCGTACCCTAGAGCCCGTACATACGTTTTATGATTTTATCATTATCGATACCCCTCCGGCTCTCTCGGAGCAGACGATCAATGCGTTGAGCACTTCTACACACGTCGTAATTATGTTTGAAACTAGCAAATTCTGTTACTCGGCGGTTCCCCGCTTTATTGACACTGTCATGACAACAAAAGAACGACTAAATCCCGATCTCGAAATCGCAGGCATTTTGCGCACGCTCGCAGACGCCAAGCGGGTGGACTCTCAGGCCATGATTCAATTAATCGAGAACGAATACCCTAATTATGTTTTTGATACAGTCATTCACCGAAGAGCGACAACCGGGCGCCTTCCTATTTATGGACTCGTCAATAACTCAGAAGCAAATCAGGCATTCAGTTACCATAAATCATTTGTAAAGGAGTTGATGGAACGTGTCGGAACCGAAAAAACAAACCAATAAAGGAACAGATAAAGTACTCCAAAATATGACACAGCGTAATCAACGACCTTCTCCAGCTAATATGTTTTTTGACCACCAGGAAACGCCAGAGAAAAATGAAACAAAAGAAGAACAAAACGAAGTTCCTGAGGAAAAAGAAAATTCAGAAGAAACCTTTTGGTCTAATTTTGGGCAAAAGAAGGAGAAAGTCGAAGACACCCATAAACGAGGGACGTTCTTGATTCGAAAAGATCTGCTGGAGGAATTCAACCGCCTTGCGGAAGGCCAGGGCAAAGGTTTCAAAACGCAAGCTATTAATTATGCCTTGGAAAATTTAATAAAAGAAATAAAACAAAATCGGTAAAACGTAAACTTTGACATAAACTGAAACGTTTCAGTTTATGTCATTTCTATTTACTTACATAAGATCAACATTAAGTATGACAAAGGCTTCCGGGTGTGCATCTCCCGGAAGCCTTTGTCTATCGCTTATTTCGTTACATAAGGCAGCCAACGATTTTTTATACGTTCAAGTTGGTCACTGGAATATCCTTGCTCTTTTAGCCGCTGTTCGAATTCCTCTTCAATCATCCAGTTGGGTATTGGCCCGCCGTTGTTTCCAGAATATTTTTTAATAAGGTCTTTCACAATCATTTCCGCCTTTTTAGATTCAGGAAGATTATTTTCATCATTTTTGGTATCAGTCATCGATGATTCGAATACCATTGTTTGGCTGGCCGCATAATCTTTTCGTATCGCATTCATCAATACTCCAGCCAAATTATGAAACTGCCGTTCATCTTGAGAAGCAATATGTTCAATATTTCGAATGACTCTATCTTTTTCGTGTTCTTTTAGTAGTTTTTTGGCCTGCTTTTCATCAATACCATATGTAGTTAAAAGCTGGATAATCTCACTATTATCGTTTTCCTCAATCACATGTTCAACGTATTTGTCATTGGATTGGATCGTGAAAGTAAGAGCCGCTACCTTTCGTCCTTCTTTGACCTCATCATACGAAAACGTCAAATCAGTATAACTTCCCAGTTCTTCCTGTGCTTTTTTAAGAATTCGGTTTTTAAAATTAGCATAAGGTTCGTACTTACCTTCTTCGATATTCAACAACTGCCGAAGATCTTGAATGGAATAGTTAACCTGTTTGCGGAATTCGTCTTTTTTTAACAGTTCATACATACGCATAGAATACTCGCTTCGCAGACGAAGCACGTTTCTTAATTTAAATGGGGTGAACCGTTGTTTCAGCTCTAACAAATACGGTTTCATTTTCTGGGAGAATTCCAGTTCCACGCAGCCCTGGCCGTGGAAATATTCGCTGGATGCTACCCAGTTCACGTATAGTTCTGATTTTTCTTTTTGAATGTATGCGCCTTTCTGCTGGAGACCGACCACTATTTCTTGAACTTTCCGATAATAGTTTTTGGTCTGAATACCAAGAATATCGGCGATGTCTTTTACTTTTACTCTATGGATTTTGAAGTCGTTATCTTCTTTATGTATCAACGAAGCAAAGGCATAAATAATGCGACGTTCCTGGATAGTAAGATCCTGGCGGGACATGATGAGATCATTGGATTGCGTGACTGTATGGTCGGGTGATATTTCAGAGACTCCAGGTAAATTCATTTGTTCACTCACCATGCCGCTTCATTCCTCCCAGTTATTAGTAAGTTAATTATAGTTAATGGGTGTATTTTCTGTCTACTCCTCTTTTTGTAATAGTTAAGAAAGATAACAACAACCGTTTTAATTTTCCCTTGTTGTTTACATCGTTTATTTATTTAACAATTAATTAACAATGATTAATGATTAGAGAAGGCTGTATTTCACTCATACCAGGGGTTTCAAAGATGAACTATTACACATTGAGGAGTGAACTATTACACATTGAGGAGTGAACTATTACACATTGAGGAGTCCAACTATTACACATTGAGGAGTGAACTATTACACATTGAGGAGTGAACTATTACACATGAGGGAGTAGCTATTACAATTAGGGGAGTCTAACTATTACACATTGAGGAGTCTATTTTCAGCTAGCTATTTTTCTCGAACTATTACATATTGAGGAGTTGGAAAACAATAAATGTTTAAATTTTTTATTATATTTACATAAACGTTTTAGTTTATGTAAATATATACAAACTACCAAAAACCAATATTGTTTGCACTGTGAAATCTCATAGAGAAAAAACAACTTTATCTTTACGTGAATCGATTCTACGGTTAAATATAATTATGGTTATTATATTCTCGAACTATTACACAAAAAGGAGTCATGATTAAATGATGTGAACGCTAGAATAAAGTTGACAGATGTTGCTTGATTCGATTTTACACTTTTGCTCCATCAATCTGATCCTTTAGTAAAATAGATAATGACGTTATTTTACTGG